>NZ_JBBIAM010000005.1:0-175779 GCF_054185185.1 Bradyrhizobium sp. UFLA05-153 | reverse complement strand
GATGTGTATAAGAGACAGACCCTGCCTGGTTTCATCGACGTGCGCTCTCGCGACCAGCTTCAAGCCGAGGTCCTGGCGGCTGACGCCGCCATCCAGCAGCAGGAGGCCGAGGTGCAGCGGATCGAGGCAGCGCTGGACTTCTCGAGGACCGAATTCCAACGGGCGCAGACGCTCCTTCGCACCCAATCCACTTCGGCCCAGGCTTTCGACAAGGCGAAGTTCGACGTGGCCACCAACGAGGCCGCCTTGGCGAGTGCGAAGGCTCAGGTCGACATGCGTCGCGCGGTGCGTACTAGCCTGGCGGCCCGGTTGATGGATCCTGCCAACACGATCCCGTCGGCGGAGCCGACTTGCTGCGTCCGGGTGCTCGCGCCGGCAAGCGGACGGGTGCTGAAGATCGTCCAGGACAGTGAGGCGACGGTCCTGCCCGGGACGCCGCTGGTCGATATCGGCAACCCGCTCGATCTGGAGATCGTGGCGGACCTACTATCGACTGACGCCGTCCAGATCAAGGTGGGCGCGCCCGTCCGGATCGACGGGTGGGGCGGCCAGCCGATCCGTGGCAAGGTGGTCCGCGTCGATCCGGCCGGCTTCCTCAAAGTCTCGGCGCTCGGGATCGAGGAGCAGCGGGTCCGGGTGACCATCGATTTCGTGGATCCGCCGGAGGCGTGGCTCCAGCTTGGGCACGAGTACCGCGTCATCGTCCACGTGACCACCTGGAGCGCTTCGGACGTGATGACCGTGCCGGTAAGCGCCTTGTTCCGCCAAGGCGATCAGTGGGCCGTTTTTGCCGACGAGAATGGCCGCGCCCGAACGGTCTCGGTCCGGATCGGCCACCGCAACAATCGTCTCGCTGAGGTAGTCTCCGGATTGACGGCGGGCGAGCGGGTCATCGTGCATCCTAGCGACCGCGTCACCGACGGAAAGAGGATCGCGCAGCGAGGCGCACCATAAGCAGATTGTCACGCATTCCGAGCCGACCTACACGGACGTGGCGACTAGTCCGCGCGCCCGCTGGCTTTTTTTGCGTTCTGCGGTGGCGCGCTTCACGCGAGCGCGGTGGCATTCCTTGCAGACCGTCATGGTCGCGTCCCGGAGGCCGGGGCGCACCTGCACATAGAAATCGCTCAGCGGCTTTTCCTGGCAGCAGGCCTTGCAGACTTTGGTCGCGATAACGTCCTTCCCCATCGTGCTCATTTTCCAAACTTGCGCTTAGGCCAGCGGCTGGGCAGGCGCGGCTCGCCGCGAGCCTTGGCCAGCAGGCGCGCCCGGAATTCCTCCTGGGCGTTTTCGATCCGGCGCGTCTTTGCCATTTGCGGGATATCCCGCTCGCACGTCTTGACCTGGTGCGCGCGGATCAGCATCGGCGTCAGGTTCCAGAACTCGTCCGAGCCGCCTTGCGCGTGATAGAGCCCGTGGTCGAACCGAAACAGGGACAGCACCTGGTCCTCGGTCATTTTCACCGCATCATCGTGCGGGATGATCTTCACCAGCTTCCCGGTGCCGTCGTCGTTCAGCATCTCGCACAGCGTCGCTGCGAGCGTCGTCTTGAACGAGATGTGACCGCGCCGCCGCATCAATCGTCTTCGACCGGCTCGTCGGTCCAGTAATTCGGGTCGGTCCGCACGTCGGGCCGATAGCGGCCGAGCTTCTCCTTCCGGCATTTGTCGCAGACCCGGCACAGCGGAATGCCGCGCGCATCGTGCTCCCACCAGGACTGCTTGCCGGACCCGCAGGGGCAGAGATTGTCGGCCATACTTGTGTTCCTCATCTCGGCTTCAGCGGCCTCGGCGTTTCGTAAATCGTCACCAGCGCGACCACGGCGAACTGCTCCTGGTACTGGCAGTCTGCGGCCAGCGTGTCGGCTAACTGCATGGCCTGGTCTGCCTTGTGCAGCTCGGCCACGATCTCGCCCTTGGTCAGGTTGATGACGCGGAAGGTCATTGCAGCCGCTCTTTGATCTCGTCGGCGATCATCTGCCGCGTGTACGCCGCCCAATGGTCGAATTCGTCGACGGCATCCCTCGGGTTGAAGAAAGGGATTGCGGTGAACACCGTGACCGTCATGCAGCCGATGATGTTGTAGGCAACCCCTGGGCTCACGCCGTTAATGAGGGCGAGCAGCATGTTCGCCGCGTCGCGCCCGATATCCGCGTCCCTTTCGGCCTGCTCGTCGCTGCTCATGGCGCTGCCGGTCCCATCATCTCGCGGAAGTGCTCGCGGAAAACGTAGCTGGTCAGCGGATGCCTGATCGGCTGCGGGTCGTCGGCGAACACGACTTCCTCGACCTTGTGCGCAGCGGGCTTGCCGCAGAAGCAGCGCTCGCCCTCGCGGCTGCCGGGCTGCGCCGCCGACCGCTCGACCATGCCGAGCAGCCAGACCACCAGATTAGCGCGGTCGGGCAGCACCAGATCGTTGCCGGGGTTCGCCGCGCGCCAGCGGCCGACCGCGCGCATATCGGCCTCCCACTGCAGATCGAAAATGTCCTGCAGCTCCGCTGTCTCTTCCTTGGCTGCGGCCAGCTGGGCCCGCAGCGTCTCGAGTTCGCTCTGCTCGGTCACTTCAACACCTTCTGGATTTCGGACAGCGACTTCTCGATCTTGCCGGCCAGCGCGAACAACCGCTGCGCCTGGTCAAAGTGCGGCTGCAATGCCCTGATGTCAGCGAGGACCTTGTTCGCTTCGCTGACCTGATCGCGGATGTCCTCGTTGCCGACTTCGTCGCCGAAGTTCTCCTCCCGGAGCAGCTTCACCCAGGCGCGCGGCACGCCGAGATCGTTCGCCACCTTCTCGTCGGTCCAGCCGCGCCCGTAACCGACCTTGCCGTCGATGTAGACATCGTTCAGCTTCTCGAAAATGATGCGCCGGTCTTCGCGCGTCATCTGCTTCCCGCTGTCCTGTACGATCTGCAGCGGGACCTGCACCGGGGGCACCTCGACTTTGGGCATCGCCTTCTCCTCAGATCTCCGGATTGCTGCAAACTTCGCGGCGTTGAAACATTTGGGGCAGCGGTGAGCCGTCGCGCTCTTGCCGATGCGCCAGCCCTTCTGCTCAAGCTTGCGCGCGATGAACTGCCACTCGATGTTGCCGTCCATGCCGCGACCATTCGCCATCAGGTTCACCGGGAGAGGAACGGCGGCTCCGCAATTCGGCGCACCGCATCGCGCGATGATGCCCCGCACCAGTCTGCCGTCCTCGCCGTAGGGCACGCTGGTATGCTCGAATACGGTCGAGACGACGTTACTCATCCTTCGCCCTCACTTCCGGCAGCAGGCGGTCGATCACCGCGCCGATGATCGTCGAAGGCTGGCCCTGGCCATCGCGGGTGATCGCGCTTGCCATGTTCTCGATCTGCGCGCCGTATTGCAGCGCAAGCGACAACAGGACCGCTCCGTCACGGGCGATAGCCTCGACGGCTTCGCCCGACTTGCCGCCCGAGATGAAGGCCTCGCCGAGCGCGCCGTCGTCGTAGAAGCCAAGGGTGACGGCATAGCTGCGGTCGAGACCGCCGAAGCTGATGTCGAAGGTCTCGGCGTGGCGACGGTTCGGCAGGACGCGGCGGTCGGTCATCGCATGTATTCCCGATGCTGCTCGTTGGTGTTCAGGTCGACGATATCGACCCACCCGATGTCGGCTCGGCTCCGGAAAGCGGCCAGCTCAATCATCAGGCTGGCCTCAGTGGCGTGCGTCGTCATGATCGCGCACATGCCGCGTCGCTTCCCGTTGTCGGGGTCCTCGACGGCGTAGAATGCCGACACACGCCAGCGCCAGGCCATCACGCCGCCTCGGCGATCTTGGGCTTGCGGCGGCTGCGGCGCTCGCTCTCCAGCGCACCGGCAACCTGGCGGATGCAGGCGATAAGGTCGTTAGCCTGGGCCTTGGTGGTGATCGCCGCAGTGACGTGCAATTCGAGCCCGTCGTTCTCGGTCTTCAGCTGGATGTCGGCCCCCTTGGGAATGCGCATAGACTTCTCTCCTTGTTTGCCAGGACGCGCCTGGCGTTGCTTCAAGACGCTTCGTTGAGGATGATGTGCATGACCTCGGTCAGCCGCGCCTGGTAAGCGATGCCGATCACGCCCAGGCTGTCCGCGAACTTCTTGTCGTTCCTCAGCTCCAGCAGGAACGCGGTGATGGCAACGCGAACCGACATGCTCTGGCCCTCGGTCAGCTTGTGCCCGTCGATGGTGATCGTCGCCTCCATCACGGCTGCTCCTTCTCGGTGAACATTTCGGCCTGCGGCTCTTCGGCCGCCGCCTTGGCGCGATAGTCGATGGCAATCGCCTCCATCAGCTCGATCTCGCGCTTCGCCTGGGCCTCATTCATGAAGCCGTCGGCGACCCGCCGCCGATAGACGTGCTTGCGGTAGCCGATCTCGCGAAGGACGCAGCGCAGCTTGTCGATGGTGGTGATCATCAGGTCCCCTCCAGCTCGCGCGCCCGCACCCAGGCCTGCGCGCTTTCGACCGAGATCAAGACCCGGCGACCGACCCGCATCTCCTTCGGGCCCTTGCCCTCGTCACGCAGGTTGAAGTAGTGCCGCTCCGAGATGCGAAAGGCGCGGCAGAATTCAGGGACCGTGTAGGCGAGCTGGGTCATCGGGGCCTCCGGCTTCTTGCGTGCTTTGGCCTTCGCTTTCGCGGTGGACATCATCAGTGCGCCCCCTTCCCGAGATGCAGGTACGCGTTGATCTGCTTGATTTCGTCGGCGACGCACCGGTCGAACAGGCCGTGCATTTCCTGCTGATGCTCGGGCGGGAAGCAGGCGACGTACTCGGCGACCAGATAGGCCAGCGCCGCCCCCTCACTGTCGCTATCCATGCTCTCGCTGGTCAGGTGGAATGCCGCGATCAGCTTGCCGACGTTGTCGGCGATCTTGTCGACATCAACCGACACGGCGGCACCTCCAGGACAAACGGCGACCGATGTGGAAATAGCGGCGACCGCGCTTGCCGCAGACCGGATCGCGAGCGGCCCGCGCGGCGTGGTTGGTGCCAGGGAGTGGGTTCGAACCACCGACGCGCGGATTTTCGATCCGCCGCTCTACCGGCTGAGCTACCCCGGCATCGCCGACGATGCGGCGCTCCCACATCGACTGGAAATCCTCGTCTGCCAGGACCGGCGAGGCCAGCGCAGCCGCAAGGCATTGCAGGAGGACCCGGCGCGCGATCATGCCCGAGCCCTCCGCTTGCGCTTGGTCTGGGGCGCGGGTCGTTGGCTCATATCCTCACCGCGCGACGGCGTTGTGCGAGACGCCGCCTCCGTAGCTCCACCGGTCCCAAGGGCGTGCCGATCCAGCAGCTTGCGCACGCGATAGGCCTCGGCGAAGTGATCGCCCGCGTGGCAATGCGAGGTCTCGCTGCGGCAGTGCTCGCCGCAGCAGATCGCCTGCGCAATTTCGAGGTCGCTGGGTCGGCTCATGATCAGTGCTCGGTCTGGTCGGTTTCGGCGTGGCCGTTGCCGCGCGCCTGCGCGAGGAACATCGGCATATCGCCCGTCTCGGCGGCGAGCTGGGCGGCTGCGATGTCGCGCTCGTTGTCGTGGAATTTGCGGAGGCCGAGCATCAGGCTGCCGCCGATCTGGTCGAGCAGGCTCTTGATCGACTCGGCGCGGCGCATCAGGTTGTCGCGCTCGGCGTTGATCTTCGCGACCTGGCGACGCAGGCTCTCGTTCTCGAACTCGATGATTGCCTTGTTGCTCTTGAGCACTTCGTTTTCGGTGCGCAGCGATACCAGCTCGGTCTCAAGCGAGGAAATTTCGTTAGCGAGGTTCATGGTCTCTCCTTCACGGTTTCAGAGCAGCGTCCAGAGCAGCGTCGCGACGTAGATCAGCACCACCCACACAGCGAGGTTGGCGAGCAGGATCAGCAGGCGAATGCGGCCGATGGTCATTTTGCGAGCTTCCTTCGGATTTGAGATCGGATCGAAGGCGTGAACCGAGTGCTGACCGAGCTGCCGCGATGGATCAGCACAGTGGAGCGTTTCCCATCAGGCCCGGTGAAGTGGATGCGCGTGTGCCTGCCGCCCTCCGAAACGCGGACGTTCGAGCCGCCCGCCTCGCGGACGGTAGCAACCACATCGCGCACCAGCTTCCGCATCATCCGGCCTTTCCGGTGAGGACGTGGCGGATGAAGTCTTCGTAACGCTCGCAGGCTCGGATGACCGCGCTGTGGTCGATGTTGAAGGTGCGCGCGATCTGGTGATAGCTCGCGCCGGTCACGACCTTGGTGAAGGCCATGATCTTCTGGCGCGTGGCGAGGATGTCCCGATTAGGTCTTGTCCGCAGGTCCTGAACGGTGACGCCGAACACCTGCGCGCCGACCGTGCACGCGATGGTGCAATGGTTCAGATACGGGCGCGCCGCGCTGATAGCCTCGAACTCGTCGAGCATCTTGCGATAGCGAGCGGCATCGCTCGCCACGACCGACACAGCGAGCGAGCTGCCTTGCACATGCGAGCAGCCGACCCGCATGAGCGCACTTTCATCCACGAAGACCCGATACATCACCCGTCACTCCCTTACCCATCGCTCGAAGGACGATCACCCGCAGCGTCGGTCGCGGGCGCTGCTTCGGCTTCTGATTTCGGTTTGGGCTTCGGCGCGTGCGCGGCGGCGTGCGCGTCGATGGCGGCGATTGCCGCCTGGCCAACAGGCGGCGCGGTGCCGCTCAGGCGCTGCGCGAGGCGCGGCGAAACGTCCTTTGCGATGTCGGAAGCGACGGTGAAGCCCGCGTCCTCCATCTCGTCGCGGCCATACATGCCAGCGATGATGTCGGGGCAGTACATGCGCGCCCAGTCGCGGCTCATGTTGTAAAAGAGCTGTAGATCGGGCTTCTTGTCCCAGAGCGGCGAGCCCTTCACCTTGCCCTTGTCGTTGTGGCCAGGATGCAGCTTGCCGAGCGCGAACTGGTCGGGATCGGCGTCGAGCGGCGGGAAATAGCGCGGCTCCTTCTCGCCCTTGAAGGTTGCCCAGACCCGGCAGCGACGCTTGTCGCCTTTGCCTTCATAGCCAACCTGCAAGCGGGTCAGCAGCGGGGCACGCTGCTCGATGATCGCGTGAAAGAACTGGGACTCGTAGGCAACGCGCTCGACCTTCTGGCCGTTGACGTACTGCTCGACGGTGTACGTCCAGCTCGCGAGCGAGAGCGGCGAGATGTCCAGCTCCTGCGCCTTCATGCAGATGCCGAACATGCCGCCGACGTTGCCCTGCAGCCACGGCGGGATCATCGGACCCGCAGCGGACAGCAGCTTGGCCGCATCGACCATGTCGCGCAGGTTGGCGTAATCGACGCCGCCGCCCTTGAACAGCGTGACGGCTTCCGTGCGTTCGCTGACCACCTTTTCGGCATTGCCTTCCGCAAGATCGCGGCGGGTCACGCGCTCGGGCTGCGCCTGCTGCTGGGGCGGCGGCGTGTGCGGGGCTTCGGTGGTGACGGTCTGATCGGTCATCACGCAGCCTCCCGCAACTCAAACTTGATGCGGTCGTCGACCGACTTGCGATACCAGTCGGGCAGATCGACATACTCGGCATCGGGGCGGTCGTCGCCGGGACCAGGCCAGACGCCGCTCCGGTAGCAGTCCCAGAACATCTTCGCGGCCAGATCATTGAGCGCATCGCCGCGCGCCAGGTCCTCGTCCTTGAGCGTCTGGGCGCGCACGCAATGCGGCGACTTGCTCTCGACCCAGAGCAGCGTGAACGAGGTTGCGGGAATGCCGAGCGCGCGGGCACCTTCCAGCACCATCGCACCCTGCTGGTGGTAGCCGCCGTCGATGATCGAGCGCTGCGTCTCCTGATAGAGCACGCCGCGCCCGGTGGTCTTCAGATCGGCGAAGTCGCCGCTGTCATTGGGCATCTGGTCGGGACGCGCCTTCTTCCAGAAGCCACGCGAGTCGCGCCAGACCAGCGAGCGCTCTGATGCGCCGTTCAGCATGCCCTGCTGCACCAGGGGAAACTGACCTCGCAACGGTAAATCTCGATCTGATCGTGCTGCTTAAGGTAATGCAGCTTCAATTTGATCTGCGTCGGCGTCAGGCCGGTGTCGCGCACCAGGGCTGAGATCGCGATCCACCTGTCGAGCGACAGATATTCGACAAGCTTGATGCTGCGCGACGAGGGCTTCATCTCCGGGGCAGCCGGTTGCGGCTTCGGAACGTGAGTGGTCAGTACCTCGCGCATGCCGGTCGCGATCTTGGTGAGTCGCAGCACCAGTTCGGTCAGATCAGCGACTTCTCCGCGCAACGCCTTAAACTGATCCGGCAGCGGGATAACGGCGTCAGGCTGGGGCAACTCCAACGCCTTCGTCAGCGGCTTCGGTTTCTGCGGCTGCTTCTCGTTCTGGGACTTCAGCGTCACGTTGTCGGCGCGCAGGAGCTTGCGGACCTCGGCGCGGGTGTTCATGCGCGCACGCCAGTCGCTGGCGGTCTTCGCGACGAAGACGCGGCGGACCTCCTTTTCCGGGACCACCTGCCAGGCGATCTCGATGTGCCCGCCGTTGGTGTCTCGGGTGTGTCCTTTCACGCCATGCAGCTTCAGCTCGTTGAGCGCGATCTCGGTCAGTTCATTGCTGTACGCCATTCCCTAAACCTATCCCTTATCGTCCGGCTCGATTGTCGCCGACGCCCGACCACCGAGCGCCCTTGCGATTTCTACTTTCCGTGATGGTCTGCCACCTTGCCGCAAGCATCCGCACGAGCGGGTGAGACCGCGCCGCAGGTTGTTGCCGTCAACAATGATCCATTTGTCTGGGCGGCACGAGCACCGGCACGCCCATGAGGCGCGGCTGCATCCGCCAACAAAACACACGACTGTCAGGCGGCCAAACTGGGCACCCGTAAGGTCGATACGTCTGGATTTCAGGTTCTCACGCGCGAGGCAATTGCAGCGAACATCGCCCGTGCGCAGATCACGGGTAAATCGAATGGATAACCTCCCGCAGTCGCACTTGCAGAGCCAATTTGCCTCCCATCGCTTACCGTAGCGACGGACGCTTCCAATGTTCTCCAAGACGGTAAGCCGTCCAAATCGTTTGCCGATCAGATCAGCTCGGTTATGCGCCCCCGTCATTGTCCGCTCCCATCATTCGAAGCACGGCCACTGAGCGCCTTGATGGTTTCGAGCAATGAATGGGTGCGCCCCGTTGATGCACCGCTGCTCTCGTGCCACTCGCCGTTCTCGTCGAAGGGCGGCGCGAAGATGGTCAGGGCCTCTTTTGCATTGAAGCGGACCAGGGCGGCGATGCCTTCCTCGGCGCGACGGAACAGCCAACGGCGCAGGGCGGGATCGCGATGGGCATCAGGGTAATTGGGATCGCACCATATTTGGACGACCTGAATGTTCTGCAGCTCGCACGTCGTGTTGTCCTGGAGGGTGATGAAATCTGGCATCACGTCAATTACGACGTGCGACCGATCCGGCCGCGACAGCTCATCGGCGTCGTCATTCACCAACCAGCGGCAATTCCAGAGGCCGCACTCGGGCGGCATCTGCGCCGTATGATAGACGGAGCATCCCTTGTGGAATTTCTGAAAGCGGCAACGTTCGCCTGCAGCCTTTTGTAAAGGCGGCACAGGCGAAAGCTTGCAGCACAACGAGCAGTCACCGCAGCGTCTCATCGGTGCCCGTATCCCATCTTGCACATTTTAACCGCGCGGCTTTGCCGCTGCTTTGCATCGTGTTCCGATGTGTCGAATGATTAGTCTGACGATTGTGGCGAAATATTTTTTGCCGCAGACGTTTCCAGCACTGCTAAAGTTGAAATGCGAGTTGAGTGATTATCTAGCTGTCGTCCGAGTTGACTATGGCCAACCCGAACGACAACCTTTAGGACATAATGACCGGCGAGGAAGACTTGCACATGCCCGATAAAATCGGGTCCACCTTGCCGACACTGCCCGCCCTTCGTCATCCGAAGGGCGGGCTTTTTTTCACCAGCGACTCGCGAGGTCAATTTTTTTCTGGCGACGTGTCATATGTTGTTGCGTGCAAATGGGATGATCCGGCGCGGCTGTAAATTGTCGAAGTCGACATTGTAAGAAATGACGATGGCCGCCGAGCAGAGCGGCCATGCGTAGCCTACAAGGCGAGCGGGCGACTTGTCCGGACGCGATCCATACAATCCGAAGTTCTAATGTGCGGGTCATCTTTGCGTCACAAACGCCGCCATTTATTCCGCCGCACGGCCGATGTTTGGAAAGATTTCTAGAGCGAGGCCATCTGAGAAAGGGCGCCTGCTCATGGACCGGGAAGTCTTCGAATTCATCGCTAACCTCGCGCCCCTGACTGACGCTGCAAGCGTCACGAATGCGATGGGTGAGATGCTAGAGCAGCACGGCATCGACCACTTCTGCCTCAGCTTTCTCCCTGGCCCGAACCAGACTTATGACGATGTGGCCATCGAGGACCGGATGCCCACCGGGTACGTGCCGACGTACATCGAAAAGCAGTACACGCAAGACGACCCCGTGTTTCACCACTCGAGAACGACTGTGCTGCCCTTCCGGTGGTACAAGGAAACGCCGATCGATCCCGAGCGAGAACCGCGCGCCGCCGAGATAGTGCAGTTAACGAGAGACTTTGGCATGGTGGATGGCGTCGTAGTCCCGGTCGCCTCGGCTGCGGGCAGGATGGGCCAGGTGTGGTTCGGCGGGCGCGAGTTCGATCTGCCTGAATACAAGCTGCCCGCGCTGCATCTGATGGCGCACTATGCCTTCGACCGGTTGCTTAGGCTCAAGGGCTTGCCAGGCCAGCCAGAACAACCGCTCTCGCCGCGTGAGCGGGAAGTGCTGACGTTGGTTGCCTTGGGCATGACGAGCGCGGCCATCGCCGACCGGCTTGCCATCACGGAGCGGACCGTGATCGCGCACATCACGCACTGTTGCCGGAAGCTCGGCGCGGCAACCCGCACGCAGGCTGTAGCCATCGCGATACGCGACGGGATCATTCAGCCGTGGTGACCGGCTCCGTGCCGGTAGCTATAAAGGTCGGATGATCACCGAGGTCCTTGCCCAAATCCGCGCGCCCAATTTCACGGCAGGCATCGTCCTGTTCGACGACAAGGTGGTCGAGACCGCGCCGATCGTCGGCTACATGCGAAGCTGGTCGAGAGATCGGGTGCGGGCCGAGTGCCAGCAGCGCGGCTGGACCGTGTCGGTGGTGCATCAGATGCAGCGCGATGACGTGACCGCGCCCCCGATGCCGAAGGCGGGCATCGTGCAGCACGAGGAGAGCTTTGAGGCCGTTCGCGCTGACGGGTCGGTCGAGTTCTTCTATTTCGATGACAATGCCGGACGGCGGGTGATCACGGGCAGGCTGTCGCGCGAGGCGGCGTTTGCAAAGGCGCACGCCTAGCCAAGTGAGCGGCAACGCGTCGGCCGCCCTGGTATGCGAGCGAAAGAGAGTCAGATTTGCCGGGACGGTTTAGGCCGCGTTCTTGACCCTCGCGCGAGTCTGCGCTTTCGTCATCGCTCAGGCTGGCTTTGGGGGGAACAATCACAGTGCTGAAGCAATGGATTGCAGCGATGATCGTGGTCGCGTGCTGTGCGCCTACCCCTGCGGCTGGTCAACCGATCCTGCTGACCTGCACCGGCACGTTCGGCCAGTTGGGGACGGAGTGGATACAGGGCAAACTGTCGCCGACCTCTGCCGCCATCGATCTCGACCGGCGCACCGTGCAGGTTCTCGGCGTCACCTACGACATCGCCCTCATCAAGGAGACTGAACTCGTGCTGTCCGGCTCGTCGTCCGAACTTGTTTTTTTTGGCACGGTTGACCGTACCGCAGGCACCATAAGCATCTCTGGCATGCTGCCCGAGGAATACGCCAAGCTCCAGAACGGCAAGTCGGCCCAGGCGTCGACGAATTTCTCTCTGACATGCGCGCCTGCCAAGCAGCGCCTATTCTAATCGACGCCCGTGATCCCACGGGTTTTGTTCCCAGGGCAAGCAAACCGGCACCGCGCCTTTTTAGGGAGAAGAGCGTAAATGAAGACTGCACTACTCGCCGTGGCATTCGCTACGGTAGCACTGCCTGCGTTCGCAGCAGGCGATGACTATCCGATCAAAGTGCGGTGCGACCGCTGGCCCAAGCGCGAGCTTGTCGACGTGAAACTTGATGACAAAAAGGTCGCCGTTGTTTTTCGCGGTCGCAATGAAACCTACAAAGAAATATGGGCAGAAAAGACGTTTCCTATCTACAGAGTGACGGGGAAAATCAGCAAGACTGGCGACGGGGCGACGCCAACCAAAATCGCCTTGGGCCAAAAACTCCCACCAGACAACGAGCAGAGTTGGACGGTTTATTTTGGCGATCATGGTGAGGACTCTCTGACTATGTCGCTTACCAGCCACAACTACGGCGAACTCATCTACCGCTGGAAGGGTCAGTTGAATATGCAACCGGGTGTCAAGGAGGACCACTGTTCCATCAGCGACTACTGAATTGGCCAAAGGTAGGGATTTCCCAAATCTCGTCGTCCATGTCGTGGATCACTCACAACCAAGTGCCGCGCGGCGTTTCAGGCTTTTCGCTCCAGAGGGGATTGCCCGCTGCTTCTGCGGCGAGGTAATCACGAGTCCCACCTTGCACGATCACGTCCGAATCGCCCACCAACTGACAGCCGCATGAAGCTCACCGCCGAACGTCCTTTCGCCAAACCGGAAACCGCCGCCCGCAAGCTGATCGAGATCGCCAACGGCATCGTGCCCGTGCAGGACGGCCGCATCCACATCGAGAAGATCAACGCGCCATTCCTCTACACGCTAAAAGCTAGCGGCGGGGAGTTCGGCGCCGGGATCAAGGATGCAGTCGAACGCGGCTGGCTGGAGCTGCACGAGAGCGGCACATATGTTCGGCTCCTCACCGGCGGTGAGATGATATAAATTCTGTGGGCAAGCGACTGTGTGCGCAGGGGACTAATCCATGGCGAAGGAAATCAAACAGCTGCGTAAACAAGCGGAAAAAGCTGCGCGTGCCGCAAAGGCAGCGGCGGATGCGGAAGTGTCAGAAGAACTACAGGCTCTAGCACGAGCCTTCCAAAGCCAAGCGGACGTTCTGAAATCGAAAAAGGGAGCAGGCAAGAAGAAGCGGTGACTTTGATCCCTGAGGACGCTCGTACAATGGGCGATGGGTTAGGTAGGCAAGCTTCTTTTACTGATCTTGATGCTGTTGGCCGTCGCCGCTGCCGTTGTCGGAAGCGTACATTTGGGTGTCGCGACAATACGGCGCGTGACTGACTTGCTGCTTGGACGGTGCTGGGGGATTTCAGGGGGCCCAGCAGCAGGCGCCGATGTTCGTGCGGCTCATTCGAGAGACGACCAAAACGCTCTCGCCTCCATCGCGAACTTCGAAGAGGCCGCCGGACACAAGGCAGCTCAATCTGTTCAAGTAGCAGCTCTTGAGTGAGCGCCGCCCGCGATTCACCAAATGTGCTGTACTGGGCGCCCGATCACGGTTTCAAAGCGTTCTTCCAGCACGGCGCGCTTGATCCGCTCCGCCAGATCTCGGGAAGCTCGCGGCGACAGGAAGCGCACATCGTTGGCCTCCTTCCACGCCTCGACGATCTTGATCGCGCGGCCAAGCGTGGTGCCGTCGTCAGGTTTGCTGGTCACTGTTTGGTCCTCTGTTGGAGAAAGTCTAGGCCGCCGACCGCGCGCCGTCTAGCGTTGTCGTCGGCCGAAGTTTTCGAACTTGTAGACGATCGAGGGCTGATCCGGAACGACGCTCGCCTGCCAACCCTTGTCCTTGATGTAGGCCCGCGCCTCGTCGTCGCTCATGCCGACGAGCGCCTTGAGGATCGGCGCGGCGCGGCGGACCGTGCCGTCCGTTTCGTACCCGGCAGCGAAGTCCGGGCCGACGACGCGGATCAAGGCGAGATCGGGTTTGGCGTTCATAGGGTGTGTACTCATGAAGCGGCAGCGTCAGCTTCTGTGAAGGGTTTCGGATGCCGGCCGCTTGAGAGACGGCGCCGCGTATTCGGCGGCTCAGGAAGCGGCCGACCGCGATCCTGACGCTGGGGCATCTGACCGGGTCAGAAGCGTCACGCGGGCGTGCCGAGCGCAGCACCGGCGACGAACGGCCAGAGCTTTCGCCAGCGCGGCGTAGTTTCATCCCATGCCCCTCAGCTAGTTCGGCAAGATCCTCCTTAGAGGAGGGAAGCTTGACGAATTTGTTTCTCTTTTTGTTTGCGATCTTTTCTCGCCCGAAAGATTATTCTACATCGCCGGGAACTTAATCAGCCCCGCTGGTTCGGAAACATTATCTCGGTTAGCGGCTGGAAGCAGTGGCGGGCAACGGCAGAGGTTCGTTCCCGAGCGTGGAGTTGATAACGGACGCAGGAGCAACAGGCGACCTGTTATCGAAATCGGAGCGTGGACACACGCGCAGCGATTCGGACATTTCCGGTGGGGATTGAACATGCGAAGACTCTTGATTGGAATCATCGCTGCAGTGGCGTTTTCCCTGTCTGCGCAAGCCGCCGACGTCAATCTGCTGAACGTATCCTACGATCCGACGCGGGAGCTCTGGCGCGACATCAATGCCAACTTCATCCGGCTGTACGAGAAGGAGAAAGGGGTCAAGGTCACGATCAAGCAATCACACGGTGGTTCGAGTACGCAAGCGCGCGCCGTCATCGACGGATTGGATGCCGACGTTGTTACTCTGGCGTCCTATCTGGACACCGACGCGATCAGCAAGAAGGGGCTTATCAAGAGCGATTGGACAGACAGGCTGCCTAACCGCTCGCTCCCTTACACGTCAACCGTGGTCTTCGTCGTTCGCAAGGGAAACCCGAAGGGGATCAAGGATTGGCCTGATCTAGTAAAGCCCGGCGTTGAGATCATCACCCCGAATCCGAAGACTTCCGGAAACGGCTACGTCAGCTTCTTTGCCGCCTGGGGTTCTGTGACCGTGCGCGGCGGCTCGCGCCAGGACGCGATTGACTACGTCACGAAGCTCTACAAACAGGTACCGGTGCTCGACTCAGGCGCCCGCGGCGCGACGACGACCTTCGTTCAGAAGGGGATCGGCGACGTGCATCTGGCCTGGGAAAACGAAGCGCATCTCGAAGTGCGCGAGGCGAAGGGTGAATTGGAGATCGTCAATCCACCGATCAGCCTCTTGGCTGAGCCGCATGTAGCCGTGGTGGATGATAACGTGGATCGGAAGAAGACTCGGGAAGCCGCGGAAGCCTACTTGAAGTACACCTACACCGATGAAGCTCAGGAGATCTTCGCCAAGCACTTTTACCGGCCGACCAATGAGGCTATCTTGAAGAAGTATGTGGGTACGGTTTTCGGAGACATCAGGCGGTTCCCGATCACGGACATCGCCAAGGATTTTCCCGACGCTCACAAGCAATTCATCGGTGAAGGCGGCGTGTTCGACTCGATCTATAAACCCAAGAGGTAAATGCGTCTGGGCTTACCGATGTAGTTGCTTGGTCGCCCTCGCGCCAAAAGCGCAGGGCGGCCGTTCAAATGATGGCTGAATATGGCAAGCGTTAACAGGCAAGTGCTGCCAGGGTTTTCCCTGACCTTGGGATACACGGTCTTTTATCTTAGCATTCTCGTCCTTCTTCCGATCGCTGCACTGCTCTTCAAAGCGGGCTCACTGTCTTTCGAAGAGTTCTGGGGGGCGGTGTGGACGGAACGGGCACGGGCCGCCTATCTCTTGACGTTCGGGGCCGCTTTTGTCGCTGCGGTAGTGAACCTGTTCTTAGGGCTGCTGATCGCCTGGGTTCTCGTCCGTTACCCGTTTCCCGGGAAGAAAGTCGTGGATTCGCTGGTTGATCTGCCGCTGGCTTTGCCAACCGCGGTGGCCGGCCTTGTTTACGCGGCCCTCTACGTGCAGAAGGGCTGGCTGGGGCAGTATCTTGTCCCCTTGGGCATCCACGGCGCCTACACCCGCCTCGGCATTGTCTTGGTACTGGTCTTTGTCGGCATGCCCTTTGTGGTGCGAACGGTGCAGCCGATCCTCGAAGACATCGATCCCGAGGCGGAGGAAGCCTCCGCTTCGTTAGGTGCGACGCGCTGGCAAACCTTTCGGAACATCATTCTCCCGACGCTGTATCCGGCCTTGATCACGGGCTTCGCCCTGGCCTTTTCCCGCGGCGTTGGCGAGTACGGCTCGGTGGTCTTTGTCTCGGGAAACAAGCCGTTCGACACCGAGATCGCCCCGATCCTGATCGTCGCGCGGCTTGAGGAGTTCGCTTACGGCGAGGCCACCGCGATCGCCGTGGTGCTGCTCGTCATTTCCTTTGCCATGCTGGTGTTGATCAACCTGCTGGAGCGTTGGAGCGTCCGTCATGAGCGTTGAGGCGGCGTCGGCAACATCCCGACCCGTTGTGGCGGCACAGTCTCGGAAGGCCCAGGAGGATCCTGCCTGGGTGCGCTGGGGTCTGATTTCCATCGCCTTGATAGTCGTTGGCGTGCTGATCGTCATTCCGGTGATCAACATTTTCGTCGAAGCCCTGAGCGAGGGCGTCGCCACCTATTGGAGCAATCTGGTCGACGATCCGGACACGCGGGATTCGATCTTGGTGACGCTGACCGTGGTCCCAATCGCGCTCCTGGCCAATTTGATCTTCGGGATCTGCGCGGCCTGGGCAATCGCCCGATTCGATTTTCCTGGACGGACCTTGCTGACGGCAGCGATCGACTTGCCATTTTCGGTGTCGCCCGTAGTTGCCGGGCTGATGTTTGTGCTGATCTTCGGACTTCAGGGGTATTTCGGGCCGTTCCTCCGCCGGGACGGCTATGCTGTGATGCCCTATCTGACCTCGTTCTTGGCCGTGGTCATCTTCATCCTACTGTTCTTTCTGTTCTGTCCCAGCAGCCCGAAGGCGCGAGGCGGTCTCTGGAGTTATCCGCTTTCAGTGTTGTTGGTGGGAAGTGCCATTGTGTTTGGCGTTTTCTTCTTTGGTCAGCAGTACTTCCAGGTTTGGCCTCGCAACCAGAGCCTGAAGATCATTTTCGCCACGCCAGGGCTCGTGCTTGCGACCGCATTCGTCACCTTCCCGTTCGTGGCGAGGGAGCTGATCCCCGTGATGGAGGCCGCCGGCCC
This sequence comes from Bradyrhizobium sp. UFLA05-153, assembly GCF_054185185.1. NCBI lineage: Bacteria > Pseudomonadati > Pseudomonadota > Alphaproteobacteria > Hyphomicrobiales > Nitrobacteraceae > Bradyrhizobium > Bradyrhizobium sp. UFLA05-153. Next base: position 158,729 of record NZ_JBBIAM010000005.1, on the reverse strand, counting down.
GGACGAGGAATTGGCGGCCGTCAGCCTGGGCGCCAGTGGCTGGCAAATGTTCTGGACCGTGACGGTACCGAACGTCAAATGGGGCCTGGTCTACGGGATCATCCTGTGCAACGCCCGCGCCGTCGGAGAATTTGGTGCTGTTTATGTGGTGTCCGGTCACATCGCCGGCCAAACCGACACCATGCCCTTGCGTATCGAAAAGCTATTTCAGGAGTATAATCTGCCTGGATCTTTCGCAGTGGCATCCGTACTGACGCTGCTGGCGATTTTGACTTTGATTGCAAAGATCAAGCTAGAAAGAAAGGGTCCCGTGGCGGCTGATCTTCCTAGACTAAAGAGCGATGAGGCACAGTCATGAGTATAGTGCTTCAAGACGTTTCCAAGACCTTTGGCAATTTCGTGGCCCTCGACAAGGTCAATCTCGAAGTGCCTGACGGAGAGCTGCTTGCGTTGCTTGGTCCCTCGGGCTCCGGGAAAACCACGCTGTTGCGCATCATCGCCGGCCTCGAGGTCGCCGATTCCGGAACCGTGCTCCACGGGAGCGAAGACATCACCGACTATTCGGCGCGCGATCGCAAGGTAGGCTTCGTTTTTCAGCATTACGCCCTGTTTCGTCACATGACCGTGGCCGACAACATTGGTTACGGTTTGCGCGTGCGGGGGGCGCCCAAAGCCAAGATTCGTGAGCGTGTCGAGGAACTGTTGCAATTGATTCGGCTCGAGGGCCTGCAGGCCCGCTATCCGGGGCAACTTTCTGGCGGCCAACGGCAACGCGTTGCACTGGCTCGGGCCCTGGCCGCTCAGCCCAGAGTCTTGCTCCTTGACGAACCTTTCGGCGCTCTCGATGCGAAGGTGCGGCAGGAACTGCGGCAATGGCTGCGCAGGCTCCACGAAGAAATCCATGTCACCAGCATCTTCGTCACGCACGACCAGGAGGAAGCTTTCGAGGTGGCCGACCGCGTTGTGGTGATGAACCATGGGCGCATCGAGCAGATTGGTAAGCCCGACGAGATTTATGATCATCCAGCCACTCCGTTCGTCTATCAATTTCTCGGCAATGTGAACCGCTTCCATGGTCACCTTCGCGAGGGGCGGTTGCGACTGGGCGACGCCGAGCTTCATTTGCCCGAACACGGAGAGGTCAAGGATGCGGACGTGGTCGCTTACGTTCGTCCCCACGAGATCAAGGTGCGCGCGCAATCGCACGGCACATCTGTTATCCCGGCCACCATCAAACACGTAAACTCTGCCGGACCGTTGGTGCGTCTCGAACTGGAGCGCACAGACGACGGCACTCGGCTAACAGTCGACTTGACCAAAGAGGAAAGCAGCCAGATATCGTTGCAACCCGGCTGCCAAATCTTCGTCGAATTGAAAAACGTGCGCGTGTTCTCAGAGGACCCCCATGTCTGAAGCTGTCCTCAATCCAGTCCTCTTGGCACGACACGGGTTGTCGGTCCCATCGATTGAGCGTGACTGCAGCCGGAAGTTACGGCGAACCGGTCAGTCCATCGACGTTCGCTGAAGTGAAGAAGAGGAGTGCAGCGATGAATCGAAGATGGATTTTGGCCAGCGGTGGCTTGCTGCTGTTGGGAGTAGCCGCCGTCGCGATGGCAACTGCCGAGCCGAAAAAGGGCGCTGTCTTCATTGCGGGGGATCAACCCGTCACCGAGGATCAGGTACGTCAGAGACCGCAATCCGACGTCTGGTCCATTGCGGAGATCGTTCGCGAAGGAAGATCTCGAAGCCATCGGCTCGAAAAACGGCCAAACTAGTAAGGTTGCGTCGACTACGAATGACAGAAGATCCCCGCGATCCGTTCGAGACTCTTAACACCTTGCTCGGGTACGTCATTGCCATCCTCGCTATTGCCATGCTGGTTTACGCTATTTTTCCAGCATTTCACTTGCAGCCATAAGGCGAGCAGCACACCAATTCCTCGCGGCGTGCCGAATGGGCTTGGAGCCTGGTATCGAAGCATCGCTACCGCGCCTATCGCGGTGGCCGTTGCGCGCATTGGGTCAAGATCAAAAATCCGGCGCATCCGGGCTATAGCCGCGTCCAGGGTGCCCCATGGGCGGCGCGCAGAAAAAATACTTGAAAAGGCTTGAAAATAGCTATTCCCGACACCTGACGGACACTCGCGGCGTTAGGTATTGAGACTGTTGAGTTTTTCCGGGAAATAAGCTTCCCCTTGTGGGAGAGGGGGGATCGCATCGGCCTCGATGCGGAGCGCGGCATCAACGATGGCCGGGAAGCGGTCGGCCCAGTTATACCCGTTGCGGGTGAAGCAGCGGACCTTCGGGCCATCCCGGCGCACCATCAGCCGGTAGCCGTCGTGCTTGATCTCGTGAAGCCAGTCAGCCCCGGACGGCGGCCGGGCCACCTTCGACGGCAGGCACGGTTCAATGAAGCCGGGTGGGCGCTGCCGTTGGACCATGACGGGAGGATAGGGCAGCGTGCGACGGGTTCAATCTTCGAGAAAGTGCCCTCGCGTTAACCCTCAACCTTTGGCAGTGTGGTAGTGCTTCGTCGGGGGGCTGCTGGTATGGCCAAACAGACAATCACACACGATCCCGACGACGGGCTTATCGTCGGGCAGGTTGGCCGATGGGCCGCTGAGAAGCATGACCGCCTGCGGAAATATATCGACGCTTCGCACAATGCGCGCGCGAAATTCTTGCCGCCGATCGGGAGGGCGCGCGCGAGTTACATCGAACTTTATTCGGGTGCAGGCCGTTCGGTCATCAAGCATACGACGAACATCATCGACGGCAGTGCCGTGGTCGCTTTCAAGGCGTCGAAGGCGACCGCCCATCCGTTCTCCGATATGCACCTGTCCGATCTGAAGCCGGAGAACTCATCGGCGCTGGGGCAGCGCATCAAGGCGCTTGGCGGTGCCGCTACTACGACAAGCTATGTGGGCCCAGCCGACATCGTGGTTGATTCAGGTCATTCGAGCCATCAATCCTGCCGGTCTTCATCTCGCCTTCTTGGACCCGTTCAATCTGGCGCAGTTGCCGTTCTCGATTATCGAACGCCTGTTGAGGGTGCGACGGATGGACCTGATAATCCATGTCAGCCTTCAGGACCTGCAACGTAATTTGGACGAATACACTCGTGAGGGTGGGACCTTCGACAGCTTTGCGCCGGGCTGGAGGGATGTCGTCAACGTGCGACAAGCGATGGCACCCCTGCGCGCTGCTATAGTCGAGTATTGGTTGGGCCTTGTCCGTTCGCTCGGAACGCAACCTGCGACAGGCATTCCCCTGATCGTCGGCGGAAAAGGTCAGCGCCTCTACTGGCTTGTCTTCGCAAGCTCAAATCCGCTTGGCGTGAAGCTGTGGAACAGCGTGCAGAACCTGACGAAGCAAGGATCGCTTTTCAATGGCTGACACCTCGATCGAATGGACGCACGCAACGTGGAACCCGGTTGCGGGCTGCACAGTGATCTCTCCCGGCTGCACGAATTGCTACGCGATGCGCATGGCGGCCCGTCTCGATGCGATGGGCATGAAGAAGTATCGCGGGCTCACCCGCAAGAGCGGCAAGCGCGCGGTGTGGACCGGCAAGGTCAGGCTCGATCGGGAAGCGCTCAGCATCCCGGCAGGTTGGAAAAAGCCTCGCCGGATTTTTGTGAACTCGATGTCGGACCTTTTTCACGACGCCGTGCCGGCCGAATTTGTCGCCGCCGTCTGGGGCGCGATGCAGGCAACGCCGCAGCACACCTATCAAATTCTGACGAAGCGGCCGGATCGGATGGCGGACATCACCGCCTCATTGCCTCTGCTTCCGAACGTCTGGCTCGGGACGAGCGTCGAAAGTGCCGACTATCTCGGGCGCATTGATGAGCTGCGCAAGGTCGATGCCGTCGTCAGGTTCGTTTCGTTCGAGCCACTACTCGGGTCGGTGGCCGGCGCCGATCTTAGAGGTATCCATTGGGCGATCGTCGGCGGCGAGAGCGGCCCGCGCGCGCGACCGATGGAGGAACGGTGGGTAGCGGAGATTGAAACCGCATGTCGCAAGGCGCGGACGGCCTTCTTCTTCAAGCAGTGGGGCGGCGTTCGCAAAAAGAGCACCGGCAGGCACTATCGCGGGCGCACGTTCGATGAGATGCCGCGCGCCGCCACGATGTCCTGATCACCGGCGGTCCGCCAGCAAAGGGCTTCGCAAAGGAAGTCGATGCGCCAGAAAACGATTGTTGTCGCCAAACTCATAGGGTGCCTTCCGATAGCTTGGTTCGGCGGGAATGTAGTTTTGGTATTTTAGCTACCGGCACGTGGATTTTTGTCGCTCTCTTTTCTTTTTTGCCAGACGCTGTTTTCGAATTGATCGCTGTGACTTTTCTTTGGCTCAGTCGTATCGGTCTCTATGTCGCGCTCTTGGTTTTCTGGGCGTTTGAGCGTCCACCGACCGCTCCTAAAACCCGCGCCTCCAGCTCATGAAGAACCGGCGTGGCCCTTGGCTTCGTGACAGCACCGCAAAGGCCAGTGAGTTCGGCTACAGCGCCAGCCACCAAACCGCCAGCGCGACCATGACGACGATCACCGCGACGAAGATCAGCGCCCCCGTGTTCGACATGCGCCACATCGCGCACCGCCTTTGTGTGCGAGATGGTACAATAGTTAAGCGCGATATGATCTGAGGCAACCCGCAGCAAGAACGATGCCGGAGCGTCAGTCCTGCTCAGCGAGCGATGGTTCCACTCGTCCGCCTTGGCAAGAGCGGCTGCCGCCATCTCGCGCCGGACCTGATCCACGACCGCGTCGATACTGCGCCGAACCTGCATGTCGCGCGAGCATCGGGCCGCCATGCGGGATAGATGCGTCAGCGTAATGCCAGCGAGTTCATCGATCAGGGCATCGACATCGTCCCGGCGCACCAGTTCGCGCCGCTTCTCCATCAGCCGCAGTTGCAGCATCTCGGTCTTTGCCCTGACGTGATCTGCGTCCGCCTCACTGCGCGGCGATTGTCGCCTCTCGCGCCGCAAGTATCGAAGGTAGGCAACGCGGCTCTGATCAAGCGGGAAGCCGTCACCTTGCCGCTGGATCACGCCTTCCGCTTCGAGCTTGCCGATGTAGGCCCGGCTGCAATCGAGGCGGATCGCTAGTGCCGACGCGCTGACCTTTCCGGATCGCGGGCAAAAGGCGACGGGCGCGCGATCATTGGTGACGGCCTCAGTAATCGTGTTCGCTCGCGTTGCGTCGCGGCAGGATACCTCACTTCCGCTTCCGGCGGCATAGCGGACGATAACTCCGACTTGCCCCTGGGCTCAGTCGGTCGCGAATGACCCGAGGAGAAATTTGCTCCGCCCTGAACCACTGCATCAAGCTTAGCCTGCGCACGAAGACGGTAGGCTCGCGGCGTGGTATCATTGCCATCGGTAGGCGGCTCTCCGGGGAGAGGCAGATGCCAGCCACAATCGGACGGCGAGAGTTGATAGCTGCAGTTGGCGGTGCCGTCGTCGCTTGGCCATTGACTGCGCCCGCGCAGCAGCAGCCCATACCCGTCATCGGTGTTGTGCTTCTCGCCAAGCGTGGGGAAAATACGCATTTTGAGGACGCATTTCGTCAAGGCCTGACGCAAGCTGGTTACGTCGAAAATAAGAATGTCGTCATAGAATGGCGGTGGGCGGAAGGCCGTAACGAACGCTTGCCGGGCATATTGGCCGAACTGGCCGGTCGTCGGCTTGCTGCCATCGCAGTGCCGGGATCCACAGCGGCGGCGCTCGCTGCGAAGGCAGCCACACAAACCATTCCAATAGTGTTCATGATAGGGGGTGACCCCGTCGAGTTCGGCCTCGTCGCGAGCCTCGCGCATCCGGGAGGCAACCTCACAGGGGTTGCCATGCTTGAGGTCCCTGTGGTCGCGAGGCGGCTCGATCTGTTGCATCAATTGGCACCCACTGCGGCGACTATCGCACTGCTGACAAATCCAGCAAATCCATTTGAAAAGGCGGAACGCCGGGTAGTTGAAGCTGCGGCGCGATCTCTGGGGCTGCAACTGCATGTCGCTGAGGCGACACTTCAAGATGAAATTGATGCTTCATTTCCGGATCTGGTCGCCCTAGGCGCCCGCGCGATTGTGATTGGGGCCGATGGATTTTATTTCAACCAGCGCAGGCAAATCGCAGCTCTGGCCGTCCGGTATGCCGTCCCTTCCGTCGCGGCATGGCGCGAGTACCCCGCGGCCGGCGGCTTGATAAGTTACGGGACCAACCCCGCCGACCTTTATCGTCTGGTAGGAATATATGTCGGTCGCATCCTCAGGGGAGAAAAGCCGGCCGATACGCCGGTGCAGCAGGCGACCAAGTTCGAGTTGGTTGTCAACCTCAAGACTGCGAAGGCGCTCGGCCTCACCATTCCAGACAAGCTGCTCGCGCTCGCCGACGACGTGATCGGATAAGGCCGGGTACGTTGGCGTGTCGCCCATCGCGTCATTTCGCGGTGATGCGGAAGTTGGTCGCCATCGGGGCATAGCGGACCATGCCGGATTTGCCGCTGGCTCAACCGGTCGCGAATGACCCGGAGCGACCCGGCACGCGGTCAGACAGGCCGCTCAATAGCCCCACCGCAAGACGACAAGATGCTAGTATCTGAATGCATCAGCGTGGTCCGATGGAGGGTGCCATGCGACGTCGGCAGTTCATCCTGTTTGTTAGCAGCAGTTTTTTAGTATGTCCTTCCATTGCTTTGGCTCAACAGGGTGCGAAGCAGACAAAAATTGGCTGGCTTGCTGCTTACTCACGAGACGAACGCATCACTGCGAAGATGTTGCAGACCTTTCGCCAGCACCTTGAACATCTCGGCCACATCGAGGGCCGGGACATTGCTATCGAATTTCGCTACGCGGACCTCAACAACGACCGACTTCCGGCCCTCGCCGCGGAGCTTGTCGAGCAAAAGGTAGGCATCATCGTTACAATAAGCACGCCAGCGACTGTAGCTGCCCGCAAAGCCACCAGCACGATACCTATCGTGGCGATTTCAATTACTGATCCAGTCGGACAAGGCCTCGTCGAGAGCCTCGCGAGACCGGGCGGCAACGTGACCGGCCTGACTTTTGGTGTGGGTCTCGACATCTTCAGCAAAGGTCTGGAGCTTCTGAAGGAGGCCGTGCCGGGCTTACAGACAGTTGCGTTGCTGATGAACCCAGCTAATCCTGTCCATAAAGCTGTGGCAAGCCAAATGGAAGCAGTCGCGCTCACGTTGAATTTGCGTGCTGGCGTGTTCCAAGCGCGTCATCCTGAAGAAATCGCAGCAGCCTTTGAAGCGATTGCGCAATCCCACTATGGAGCCGCGTGCATTGTCGCGGATACACTTTTTGCTCGGGAGCGCTCACGGGTCGTGAAACTTGCAATGACGTATCGGCTTCCGTCCATGCACCAATTGCGCGAAGAAGCCGAGGCAGGAGGGCTAATGTCCTATGGGCCCGATCCCACGGAAATGTATCGTCGCGCGGCCGCGTATGTTGACGCCATCATAAAGGGTGCAAAGCCTGCCGACCTACCTGTCCAGCAGCCCACGAAATTTGAGCTTGTGATAAACCTCAAAGCTGCCAAAGCGCTCGGCCTCAATGTGCCACCCTCATTACTCGTTCTCGCCGACGACCTGATCGAATGACTTCTGTAGTTGACCCATCGCGTCATGGTCGGTGCGACGCGGAATTTGGTCGATCGGGACATAACCCGACATTGAGTAGGACGCACCTTCCCTGTAACTGCAACCACGACTTCTTTCGTACCCAAATATGCTCAGTATGTGCGGTCGCGCGGTCCCCGCCTTTCGGGCAGGCCCCAAAGGACCCGCACGACCTTTGGGAGGGCCGCCATTCCTTCGACGGTCCCGCCACGTCGCCGTCGCGCGCATCACCTCGACCATACGCACGGCTCGCACGGAGCGTCGCCCGCGCCACCATCGCCACGACGGGCACGCCTCAAAGGCAAATCGGCCAGTGTGGCCGATTTGGGCTTACGGTGGCTACGAACTTAGGAAGGCGAGGTCAAACCGGCGTCGGATTGCCGCATGTGTCGGAAATCGAAGGTGTGAGAGGCTCCACTGTCCGTCACCGGAAGTGGGGGGTCCTCCGATGTCATCCCTAAAAGGAAAGACGCTGTTCATCTCCGGCGCGAGCCGCGGCATTGGGCTAGCGATCGCATTGCGCGCGGCCCGCGACGGCGCCAACATCGCGATCGCCGCGAAGACCGCTGAGCCGCATCCGAAGCTCAAGGGCACCATCTTTACCGCCGCCGACGAGGTGCGCGCGGCCGGTGGTGAGGCGCTGCCAATCATCTGTGATATCCGCGATGAAGCCCAGGTAGTCGCAGCCGTTGAAAAGACCGTCGCCGAATTTGGCGGCATCGATATCTGCGTCAACAATGCCAGCGCCATTAGCCTGACCAACTCCCAAGCAACCGACATGAAGCGGTTCGACCTTATGATGGGCATCAACAGCCGCGGCACTTTCATGGTGTCGAAATACTGCATCCCGCATCTGAAGAAGGCGGAAAACCCGCACATCCTTATGCTATCGCCGCCGCTGGACATGAAGGCAAAATGGTTCGGGCCCTCCACAGCCTATACCATGGCGAAGTTCGGCATGAGCATGTGCGTGCTTGGACTATCGGCCGAGCTGAAGAGTGACGGCGTCGCCGTCAACGCGCTATGGCCGCGTAGCGCGATCGCCACCGCGGCAGTCGCCAATCTCTTGGGGGGCGACGCCATGATGCGCTCCAGCCGCACGCCCGAGATCATGGGTGATGCGGCCTATATCATCCTTACGAAGCCATCGCGCAAGTTCACCGGGCAGTTCTGTATCGATGACAAGCTGCTCTATGCCAGCGGAGTGCGTGATTTCGATCGCTATCGCGTGGATGCCTCCGTCCCGCTGGCGTTGGACAAATTTGTGCCCGACGACGACGAGCCGCCGCCGGGCGTCACGGTCGTGCCGTTTGGCTAGGCCCTCGACCATTGCAATCGTCCGCGCACTTCCGGCGGCGCAAGGGTCAGCCATCAGGGGCAAGGCCGCAGGCAGGCCGCGAAGCCGGGGCTAGAGCGCGTCCGCCGAAGCTGGTAGGACGGATACGACCGGCCCGGCGGAAGGCCACTCAGCGGCCTTCTAAAGGGCCTCCAGCGGATTGGGACACAACGGAGGACACTCCGGGTCTAGCTCCTTGTAATCATTATGTTATTTCCTCTTTCCCGGTTCCCGCAAGGGGAGAAGGAAGAAAGCGCGCGCGGCCTACTTCTGCGGCGGGCCGAGGTCGAGCGGGGGCAGGTCGATCTGCGGCACCTCGATCTTCACCTTGTCGAGATCGACATTGACCGGCTTGTCGAGCAGGCCCGTCACCACGGACGGGAAGACGATCACGAGCAGCACCATGATCATCTGCAATCCGATCCAGGGCACAGCGCCCCAATAGATGTCCGAGCTCTTCACCGAGCGCGGCGCGACGCCGCGCAGGTAGAACAGTGCGAAGCCGAACGGCGGATGCAGGAACGAAGTCTGCATGTTGACGCAGAGCATGACGCCGAACCAGATCAGCGCGGCGTCGGGGCCGACCACCGGCGCCAGCATCTTCTGCGCGATCGGCGCGATCATCGGCAGGATGATGAAGGCGATCTCGAAGAAGTCGAGGAAGAACGCGACGAAGAAGATGAAGAGGTTGATGAAGATCAGGAAGCCCCAGACGCCGCCGGGCAGGGAGGTGAGCAGGTGCTCGAGCCAGACGCCGCCGTTGCAGCCCAGGAACACGATCGAGAAGCAGGTCGAGCCGATCAGGATGAAGGTGACCATGCAGGTGATGCGCATGGTCGTCTCGTAGCCCTGCTTGATCAGGTCGCGCAGATCGGGGATGCGGGCCGCCTCGATGCAGATCCAGGCGACGGCAAGGTAGGTGATCGCATAGGCGATCTTGAAGACGATGTTCTCGCTGAACAGCATCGCGACGATCGTGCCGATGCCGGCGGTGATGACGCCGATGATCAGGATCTTGCGTCCCGTGGAGGAAAAGTCCTTGTGGTGGATGGCGGCGAGGACGATGGCGCCGACCGCGCCCATCGCGCCGGCTTCGGTCGGGGTCGCAAGGCCCAGCATCATGGTGCCGAGCACCACGAAGATCAGGACCGCGGAGGGGATGATGCCGAGCAGGCACTTCTTCCACAGCGCCCATCCGGTCAGCGTGCGCGCCTCTTTCGGCACCGCCGGAACGTGGCTCGGCTTGAAAATGCCGAGCATGAAGGTGTAGCCGGCGAACAGGATGATCTGGAAGATCGAGGGGCCCCAGGCGCCGAGATACATGTCACCGACGGACTTGCCGAGCTGGTCGGCGAGCACGATCAGCACCAGCGAGGGCGGCACGAGCTGCGTGATGGTGCCGGAGGCCGCCAGCACGCCGGTGATGTAGCGGATATTGTAGCCGTAGCGGATCATCACCGGCATCGAGATCAGCGCCATGGCGATGACCTGCGCCGCCACCGTGCCGGTGATGGCGCCGAGGATGAAGCCGACGATGATGACGGAGTAGCCGAGGCCGCCGCGGATCGGCCCGAACAGCTGGCCCATGGAATCCAGCATGTCCTCGGCAAGCCCGCACCGCTCCAGCACCGCGCCCATGAAGGTGAAGAAGGGAATGGCGAGCAGCAGCTCGTTGGCGAGCACGCTGCCAAACACGCGGCCCGGAATCGCCTGAAGGAAGTTCAGGTCGAAGAAGCCGAGATGGATCGCGAGAAAGCCGAAGGAGAGGCCGAGTGCCGCCAGCGTGAACGCGACCGGGTAGCCGATCAGCATCGCGATCACCAGGCCGCCGAACATCATCGGCGGCATCATCTCCAGCGTAATGGTCATTGGGTCGGTCTCTCGTACTTGGCGTCGATCGTCACATAGCCCTGGAGAGCCGCGATACGCTTGATGACTTCAGACACACCCTGCAGCGCCAGCATGACGAAACCTGCGGGGATCACGAACTTGATCGGCCAGCGGATCAGGCCGCCGGCGTTGCCGGACATCTCGCCGACGTCATAGGCCTGCATGAAGAACGGCCATGAGAGTTTTGCGAGCAGGAGGCAGGAGGGGATCAGGAAGAAGAGCGTGCCGATCAGGTCGAGCCAGAGCTGGCCGCGCTCGGACAGCATCAGGTAGAAGATCTCGACGCGGACATGCTCGTTGCGCTTGAAGGTATAGGACGCGCCGAACATCACGAGCACGGCGAACATGTACCATTGCAGTTCCAGCCAGCCGTTCGACGAGTAGCTGAAGGCGTAGCGGATCATGGCATTGGCGGCACTGACGAGGCACGCCAGCAGCACCAGCAGGTTACAGATGTTGCCGATCTTTTCATTGAGGAGGTCGATGGCGTTGCTCACCGCCAACAATGGACGCATCTTACTTTTCTCCGCCGCGGCCTTTATTCATTGAGGCGCAATTCATTGGGGCGAATTCGCATGCATCGCTCGGCCGGCGTGCGGATGCACGCGACTTTACGGCTCATCGTCCGGAGCGATTGCAGCGATAGTCCTCCCCCTCATGCCTTGCCGTCTTGACCGCGACCATCGAGGGTCGCGCCGGTTTATGCTGCCGGGCGAGCCAAGGCGCAGGCACCATTTCAGCGGCTTGTCGCGCCGTCAATCGGAAAATGGGCAAATTGACGCGCGGTCAGGGGGTTAGGGTTGCGGAAGATACGGTGATTCTACGCGTCGAGATCGGGATTATCGTCTGATTGCTCTAGCCGCCGGTGACGCTCATGTGCCGGCTGACGCTCGGGCGGTTGTGCCGGCGGTCGATGATGAAATCGTGCCCTTTGGGCTTGAGGCCGATCGCACGGTCGATCGTGGCCGCTAGCAGCGCATCCCCAGTGGACTCCCGCAGTGGCTTGCGCAAATCGGAGGCATCCTCGTGACCGAGACACGTGTGCAGCGTGCCGGTGCAGGTGATGCGCACCCGGTTGCAGGCTTCGCAGAAGTTGTGGGTCATCGGCGTGATGAAGCCGAGCTTGCCGCCGGTCTCCGCGACGCTGACATAGCGCGCCGGGCCGCCGGTCGTCTCGCTTAAGTCCGTCAGCGTAAATTGCTGGGCAAGCCGCGCGCGCACGAGCGACAGCGGCAGATACTGGTCGATGCGGCCCGAGCCGATCTCGCCCATCGGCATCACCTCGATCAGCGTCAGGCCCATGCCCTTGCCGTGCGCCCACTGCATGAGCGAGGGGAGTTCGTCCTCGTTGAGGTTTTTCAGTGCCACGGCATTGATCTTCACCGCGAGCCCGGCCGCGCGTGCCGCCTCGATGCCCTCGAAGACCTTGTCGATCTCGCCCCAGCGGGTGATCTCGCGAAACTTCTGCGGATCGAGCGTGTCGAGCGAGACGTTGATGCGGCGCACGCCGCAATCGGCGAGTTCCCGCGCGTGCTTGGCCAGCTGCGTTCCATTGGTGGTCAGCGTCAATTCACCGAGCGCGCCGCTCGCGAGGTGGCGCGACAGCGAGCGCACCAGCGACATCACGTTGCGGCGGACCAGGGGCTCGCCGCCGGTCAGCCGCAGTTTCTTCACGCCCTTGGCGATGAAGGCCGAGCAGAGCCGGTCGAGTTCCTCCAGCGTCAAGAGGTCCGCCTTGGGCAGGAAGGTCATGTCTTCCGACATGCAGTAGAAGCAGCGCAGGTCGCAGCGATCGGTGACGGAGACCCGCAAGTAGGTGATGGTCCGGCCGAACGGGTCGGTCATCGGGCTCGACAGCGGGGACAGGGGACTCACAGCGGGTCCGTTCATTCAACAAGCCTTGTCACGATCACTATCACCGCGGTTTGCGCGGTGACAAATACATTAGATGCAATCTAAGCATCCCCGCCATTGCCGACAATCGTGCGCTGCACCGTATTAGCGCGTGGGGGCGGGGGCTTCGGGCGGCGGCGCGACGGCAGGCGGCGCCGAGTTCGGGTCGGGGAACGGAGAACCGGCCGCGGCGGGCGCTGCTGCTTTCGGCGCCTTCGGCTTCTTTGGTCGGTGCGGCTTGTTCACCGGTTTCGGCGGCACGGCCGGTTGCAGCTCGACGAATACCGGATTTGGATCGGTCGTCACCGAGGCGGGTGTGGAGAAATCGCCGGGGGTCTTGATGACGTTCACCGGCACTGAGGCCGGCAGAAACTGGTTCAGCGTGTAGTTGACCGTGAACGGCACATCCGACGCCGGAACCGAGACCGCGCAGGGGGTTTTGCAGCCCGGGCCGAGCGAGGTGACGGCCTCGGCGCCAGGCGGGTTCGATTCGAGTCGGACCTGGACGGCGGGGGGCGTCGACTTGAACAGGTCCCACGAGACCGAGGAGCAGCCGGCCAGGCTCGCACCCGCAAACGCAATCGCGATCACACGATGCATGACCATCACAACTCACTGCGACGAACCGCTGCAATCCCCGAGCGAACCTTAGGTGCGTCGGTTTGCCCGCGCAACGGGCCGGGTGCGTATAGCTAATAGACGGTTAATGTTTCGGTTTACGTAACGATATCAAGCGCTTGCCTCGGCGCTTAGGCGCCCCATCAGGCTCGTCGCCGCCGCCGGCAGGTCGCGCATGTGATGGATCAGGCGGTCCGGCTTGAGTTCCTCGATTGGCACATCGGTATAGCCGAAGCTGACGCCGATCACGGGAACCCCGGCACGCCGGGCCACCCCAACGTCGGTTCCGGCATCCCCGACCATGATGCTGGCGGCGAGCTGTCCGCCGGCGCGGGCCACCGTCTCGCGCAGGATGGTCGGGTCGGGCTTCTGCACCCCAAAGGTATCGGCGCCGCAGATGGCGGCAAAGCGCCGGGAGAGGCCCAGCGCGTCGAGCAGCCGCCTGGAGAGCCATTCGAGCTTGTTGGTGCACACCGCGAGCCGGTGGCCACGCTCCGCGAGGCGGTCGAGCGCGGCCTCCAGCCCCTCGAACGGGCGCGATTCATCGGCGATATGGTCGGCGTAATAGGCGATGAAATCCGCCGTCAACCGGTTGATGTCCTCGACGCCGACGATCCGGCCTTCGGCCTCCAGGCCCCGCTCGATCAGCTTGCGGGCGCCGGCGCCGATCATGTTGCGGGCCGATTGCATCGGCACGGGCGACAGCCCCTCGCGGTCGAGCACGTGGTTCAACGCGCTGATCAGGTCGGGCGCCGTATCCACAAGCGTGCCGTCGAGATCGAAGACGATGGTGTGAGCGGTCATGATCATGCGCTACCGGCAAGGCGGAGCTTCTGCAAGCGGACCGGCCATAAGATCAGCTTATAACCTCGTTCCGCAGGCCTGTTCTCCGGGCCAAAACGGGGCTAGATAGGCCGCCGAATGCGACTTATTTCGGCGGTCTCTCAAATGAGATCTCAAGTGAGACCTTGAAGCCACACACACAAAGGGCAGGCCCGAACGTGGACATGGACCAGTTGAAGCGACAGGCGGCTGCTCGCGCCCTCGAGGAGGTGCGCGACGGCATGCAGCTCGGTCTCGGCACCGGATCGACGGCCAAGCATTTCGTCGAGCTGCTCGGCGAGCGGGTGCGCGCCGGCCTCAAGGTGATCGGCGTGCCGACCTCGGAAGCCACACGGGCCGACGCGGTCCGTTGCGGCGTGCCGCTGACCACGCTGGACGAGATCGACCATCTCGACATCACGGTCGACGGCGCTGACGAAGTCGATCCCGAGCTCAACCTGATCAAGGGCGGCGGCGGCGCGCTGCTCCGCGAGAAGATCGTCGCGGCTGCCTCCGATCGAATGATCGTAATCGCTGACGACAGTAAATGGGTGGCGACGCTCGGCCGTTTTCCGCTGCCGGTGGAGGTCATCCCGTTCGGGCTTGGCGCGACACGGCGGGCGATCGAGAAGGCATTTGCGCAATCCGGCGTTTCCGGGCAAATGGCGCTCCGCAAGGCCAAGGACGGCCACGTTTTCGTCACCGATGGTGGCCACTGGATCCTCGATGCCCATCTTGGACGGATCGAGGATCCGGCACGGCTCGCGGTCGCCTTGAGCGCGATCCCCGGCGTGGTGGAGCATGGACTGTTCATCGGCTTGGCCGGCTCTGCCGTCCTGGCGGGCGGCGAAGGAATCCGCGTGATTGAACGGCGAAAGCCGAAAGGAGACTAGGAATGAAGAGCGTTTTGAAGATGCTGCCCGTGGCAGGCCTCGCCCTGGGACTGGCTGGCCTGGGATTGGCTTTTGGCGCCGTCCCGGCGGCGGCACAGCAGGCGGCAGCGCCCAAGGCCTCGCCCGCGGCGATGGCGGCCGCCAAGGAAATCCTGACCATGAAGAACGCCAGCGCGCTGTATGCCAACGCCGTTCCCGGCATGGTGGAGAAGGTCAAGGGTGCGCTGATCGGGCAGAACCTCAACTACCAGAAGGACCTCAACGAGCTGGCACCGGTGGTGGCGCAGCAGCTCGCCGGCCGTGAGAAGGAGATCGGCGACGGCATGGCGCAGGCCTACGCCGCCCAGTTCACCGAGCAGGAGCTCAAGGATCTCGTGGCGTTCTACAAGTCTCCGCTGGGGCAGAAGCTGATTAACGCCGAGCCGCGCGCGATCGAACAGGGCATGGCCTTCACGAATTCATGGGCGCAGAATTTCTCCGAGATCGTCGCGAGCGCGTTCCGCGCCGAGATGAAGAAGCGCGGCAAGGATATGTGACGAGGAGAAAGGCAGAGAGGTCGGAGTGGACAATGGCTGAATTCGACGTCGACCTCTTTGTCATCGGTGGTGGTTCGGGCGGCGTGCGCGCCGCTCGCATCGCGGCCGGTCACGGCGCACGCGTGATGATCGCGGAAGAGTACCGCATGGGCGGGACCTGCGTGATCCGCGGCTGCGTGCCGAAAAAGCTGTTCGTGATCGGATCGCATGTCCGCCACGAGATCGAGGATGCCGCGGGCTTCGGCTGGACCATTCCGTCCGCAAGCTTCGACTGGCCGACGCTGATCGCCAACAAGGACAAGGAGATCGCGCGGCTCGAGGCGGCCTACACAACGAATGTCGAGAAGTCGGGCGCGCGGATCGTCAAGAGCCGCGCGGTCATCGAGGATGCCCACACCATCCGCCTGCTCGAGAACGACAAGACAATCACAGCAAGATACATCCTGATCGCCACCGGAGGCGCGCCCAACCATGGCTCGGCGATCCCCGGCATCGAGCATGTGATCTCCTCCAACGAAGCGTTTCATCTCAAGAAGTTGCCGAAGCGGATCGTGATCCAGGGCGGCGGCTATATCGCGCTGGAATTCGCCGGGATTCTTGCCGGCTTCGGCTCCGACGTCACCGTGATCTATCGCGGCGACAATATTTTGCGCGGTTTTGACGACGACGTCCGCGCTCATGTCCGCAGCGAGATGGAGAAGCAGGGCATCACCATCCTGACCGGCTGCACGGTGACCAAGGTCGATCGTTACGGTGACGAGTTCACCAGCCATCTGTCGAACGGCTCGAGCGTCGCCTCGGACCAGGTGATGTTCGCGATCGGCCGCCATCCCGCCGTCGCCAATCTGGGCCTCGAGAAGGCCGGCGTTGCCATCAATCCGAAGAACGGCGGAATCGCGGTCGACGGCTTCTCGAAGAGCTCGGTCGACAGCATCTACGCCATCGGCGACGTCACCCATCGCCACAATTTGACGCCGGTCGCGATCCGCGAGGGCCACGCCTTCGCCGACACCGTGTTCGGCAAGCGCGAGGTGCGGGTCGACCACGCCAACATCCCGACCGCCGTTTTCTCGCAGCCGGAGGTGGGCACCGTCGGCCTCACCGAGACCGAAGCGCGCGCGCAATTCAGCCACGTCGACATCTACAAGGCGACGTTCCGCCCGATCAAGGCGACGATGTCCGGCCGCGACACCCGCGTCTTGATGAAGCTCATCGTTGACGGCACCTCCGACCGCGTGCTCGGCTGCCACATCGTCGGCGATGCCGCCGCCGAGATCATCCAGGCGGTCGCGATCGCCGTGAAGATGAAGGCGACCAAGGCCGACTTCGACGCCACCATCGCGCTGCATCCGACCGCGGCCGAAGAGCTCGTCACCATGCGCACCCCGACCGCGCGCCACGTGCGGCAGGCGGCGGAGTAGGGGTCTTCACTTGGCGCTCTTCGGCGCCTGAATGTTCTGACTGCGGAGGGCTTCGATCTCCTCTCTGGAGAGGACGCCGTCAGCGTCGCTGTCGAGCCTGCGAAAGGCTGCCTCTGCGGCCTGAAGATATTCCTCCCGCGTGACCCGACCGTCACTGTTCTCATCGAGCGTGAGCGCGATTGTCTGCGGGGAATTGCTATCGAAGTGGATCGCGCGCTTCGCGCCGATCGCAAGCATCTCCGCGGCATCGATACGGCCGTCGCCGTTGGTGTCCGGCGCCATCGCCTGCGTGACCGCCGACTGAAATTGACGTTCTGCGGCGGCGGTGTCGCCGCCGCTCTGTTGCATCAATATCGTGATCATGCTTCCGGCGAGGAAGGTTTCGACCTCTGCGCGCGTGACCACACCGTCGCCTTCGAGATCGAACTGGAGCAGCGACGGCAGCGTCCCGGCGCGAGCGGCGGCCTCGTTGAGCTGGTATTGCAGCTTGAGGTCGGCCTCGGTGATCCCGCCATCGCCATTGACGTCGATCTTGCGAAACTCCGCGCGGCACCTGTCGAGATATTGCGCGAGCGTGTCACCGGTCCGGATGGCGCGTCCGAACGGCGATTGCGTGGGCGCGGCCGGTGCTGGCGCGCGTTGGGCGAATGCGCCGCCAGTGAGCAGCGTCATCGCGATCGCGAGCAACGGCAGAACCGGCAATGACAGTTTGTTCAGGACGTGGCAGATCATGGCACCATCTACTCCATTGTCACCTTGGAGTGGCCGGGATGGCCGGCTGGCCGGGGCACGCCGTTGGGAACGATGAAGCTGACGGAATTGCCGCCTGCCAAGCCTGCCGGAAAGCGGGTCTGGCGGGTGACGACGAAGTCCCCGCGCGCATTGCGGACAAGCGCCCCTTCGGTCAGCAGTTGCAACAGCCCGGCCTGGACCGGCAAGACCTCGTAACGTGTGACGGGCTGGCCGCCGAGGACCGAGTCGGGCTCCACGGACATCAGCCCTCCCGGGCAAGACTGAAGAAGGTCTTCGCGAATATCGCGCCACTCAGGATTCAGATTGGCAAATGTCCCGGTCTGGTCGGCCTCGCTCGGAGCGGAGATATTTCCCGACGGCAGCCTGAGATTCCACATTCGCTTGGCGGTCACGGCAATGTCCGGTTCGCGTCCGAAGAGGAGCCTGGTTCGAAAAGACGTCTCCTTCGGATTGCGTTCGGTCATGTTGACCCAGAAGCTGTCACACCGGCCCGATTTGCCAATCGTGACGTTCTCCCTGGAAAGCCCGGTGGCGCCGACTGCGGGGCCTTGGCCTTCGTTGCCCGATCCCCCGGCCAGGACGAGGTGCTTCACGCGGTCGACCGCGCCTTCGAATTGCCAGATCGTGCGGTTCGACGCGATCATCACCAGGTACAGTGGCTCGCGGCCGGGCTCGATGATCACCTTGGTCGTAAACGTTTTTTTGTCCTGAGAGCCGATCGCGGCCGTCGACAGGGCGAGCGGCTCGTAGCCGTTGAAAAGCACGAACCTGTCGTCCTTTGCAGGCTTGGGAACGGCGCACTCGATCGCCAGCTTTTCGTCGTAGCTTAGTTGCGTCTCGATGACCCTCGGCGCCGGCAAACCCGATCGTTGCCAATAGCCGTCGAATTCGGTCCGCGAGATCACGCCGTCGCCGTCGGTATCGACGTCGGCAAACCGCCGCTCCATCGCGTCGGCATATTCCTTGAACGTGGTCTTGCCGTCACCGTCGGCGTCATAGCTCGCCAGGACGCGGTAGACCGCGTCGAAATCGATTCCGAGTGGTGTCGGGAATTTTCGCGCGTGAGCTATGGCCTCATTCCAGTCGATCTTGCCGTCGCCATCGATATCGGCGCGCATGCTGCTCTCGACGACGCGGCGCGCCTGCTCGCTCCGCCGCGCGTCGGCCTCGGGTCCTTCGCCAGGAACGAAATGCGACAGATGGCGCGCGAAGATCGTGAGCTCCTCGGCGGAGACCGTGCCATCACCGTCCAGGTCGGCCTGGAACATCAGGCTGATCTGCCGCCCGCGCTGCATGGCCTCGTGGCGCTGGCGGTTGCGCTGGCGGTCGACCTCGGTGATCGCGCCGTCGCGATCGAGGTCATGCAGCATGAAGGGGACTTTGATCTTCTCCTGGAACGCATAGTAGCGCAGCTCCGGCGCCAATGTCTGTGCGATATGCGCCTCGAGATCGTACGTGACGATGGGGCTCGACGGCTGAGCGGGAGCTTGAGGGGCATTTTGAGCAATTGCCGTGACTGGCAAAGCCAGATGCGCGACCACGAAAGCCAACGCGGTCAGGAACCGCCAATTTGGCCGCATGTTGCTATCCTCCGAACCTCACCGATGCCGCCGGTTATGCCTTTTGACGGGTTCTGCAACGTTTAACGTAACCAAAAGGTGTGCATGATGGTGCGCAAGTAGTGATCCCAATGGTTACGATTCGATCTTTGCCGGACTTCTCTCCAATGCGCACAGCCACGCCGTCGACCGCGCTGCATCCGACCGCCGCCGAAGAGCTCGTCACCATGCGCACCCCGACCGCGCGCCACGTGCGGCAGGCGGCGGAGTAGGGGCGCCTTACGCGCCGACCTTGCCGTGGTCGGCGTTCTCCTGCCGTTCGCGATCGCCGAGCTCGCGCACCAGCTCCTGGAGGAACGACTCGGTATAGGCGGGCAGGACCCGTTCGGCGCGAACATAGACGCCGAGGTCCGACCACACCGGACTGCCGGCGTTGTCCAGCGGCAGGAATTTGAGCTGTCCGCTATTGGCGAGGCGGCCGATGCCGATCTGGGTCTGGATCGCAACGCCGACGCCGCGCGCCGCAAGCTCGCGCATCAGGTCGATGGAATTGGCCTGCACGGCGGGCTCGGGCGTTTCGGCAAGCTGCGCGATGAGCGGTTGCAGCAGGTGGTAGATCGACAGCTCCGGAAGCGCGTGAATGATCGGAAAGGCGAGGGATTGCGCCAGCGTCACGGTCCGGCGCCGCGCCAGCGGATGATCGGCCGCAACGATCGCCCCTAACCGGAAGCGCTTCAGCGCGACCTGGCGCAGATCCTGGGGATGGCGCAGCGCCATGGCAATGCCGATGTCGGCTTCGCCGCGGCTCAGCGCGTCCAGCACGTCGGCTGATCCCATCACCTGCGTGGTGAAAGTGACGCGGCGGGCGCGGCCGCGATGCGACGCGATCAGGCCGGGCAGCAGCGATTCAGCGAGCGACTCGATGCAGGCGATGCTCACCGAGCCGCGCCATGTCCCGGACAGCGACTGGACGTCGGAGCGAAAGCGGTCGTGGTCCTGGAGCACGGTCATGACGTGCCGGGCGAGCATCTCGCCGACCGTGGTCAATGTCAGCCCGCGCGCCGTCCGCTCGAACAGCGGCGCGCCGATCTCCTCTTCCAGCTTGAGGACCTGCCGGCTGACCGCCGAGGAGGCGACGTTGAGGGTCCGCGCCGCGGCGCGGATCGAGCCGGTCCGGCGCACGGCGTGGAAGTAGTACAGGGCGGGGGCATGAAATCGCATCGCGCGACTATAGCTGTTGCCGATTCGGCAGCAAGGCGTACGAAATTCTCTGCTTTTCGAGAACAGCCTCTGGCCCTAGTTTTCGCCCGCGGCGGCCAGGGGGCGCGGCCGAACAGGGGGATTTGGGCGGTGGACGGGAAAAGCGCGTGCGCGCTGGCGGCGGAGCCGCACGGTTTGATCGATCGGCGCCGCGCGGCCGCCTATGTCGGCGTCACCGCCGGCCGCTTCGAGCAGCTGGTCCGCGACAATGTCGTGCCGCCGCCGGTCATGGTGGACAGGAGCCGCCGATGGCCGGTCGCAGCACTCGATCTCGCCAAGCAATCGGTCAGCGCAGGGGCGACGAAGGCGGCGGTGGTCCCGGAGACTGCGCCGTGCGGCGAGCCGATCGAGCCATCGCGGGTGTTGCCCGATGAGGCCTGGCTCCAGCAGAGGGCAAAACTGGTGCGGCGGGTCCGCAGGTCGCTGCTGTCGGGCAACGAGATCCGCGCGTTGCGCGAGTTCAGGGCGCAGCGACAGAGCCAGATCAGCATGCACGGCTATTACGGGAGCTTCGAAGCGCTGATGGTCCGCGGTTACGTCGTCGAAATCGCGCGCAAGCCGCCGTCGAGCCGTCCGCTGGTGACCTACCGCTTGACGGAGCTCGGCGGACAGGTGCTCTCAGCGCTCAGGGACGAGTAGGGGGCGCGACTTCACTTCAGCACGGCGCACACCGTGGAATGCTCGGCTTCGACCGCGCAGGGCGAGGGCGTCGCGATACGCTGCCACCACGCATCGAGCGCGTGGCGCTCGCAGCGGAGCTTGACGCTCATGCCGCCGGCGAACTTGATCCAGTCGGCGAAGTGGTCGTTTGCAACCGCGATCACCACGGGGATGTCGGCGTTGAACGCCCGCTCGATCAGATAAGCCAGCCCCTTGCCATTGCGCTCCCGTTTGCCGAAGCGGTTGATGATGACGAGGTCGGCGCCATGTGCCAACGCCTCGGCGATCTGCTCGCCGGCGTTCTGGAGCCGCGCAAGATCGAGCCGGCAACCGCTCGCGGCGGGATCGAAGTCCTGCGCCAGCAGCAGTTTCTCGCCGTTGTGAAGCAGCACCGCCGACAGGCTGGAGTCCGCGCAATGGCCCGCCTGCACCATGCCCACGACCCGCAACCCGCGCGCATTCAGGTCGGCCGCGAAGCCGCGCAAGATGGTGTCGGGATCCTGATGCGGTTCATAGACCAGGGCGGCAAGATCGCTTTGTGCATCGAACATCGTCCGCCTCCGCTTGAGTGAGAATGAGCGGGGCCGCGGCGGTTGCGCAGCGACCCCGGATTTCGCCTCAGGCCGCAGGCGGCCCGTTGATGATCTGAAGCTGGGTGAATTCGGCAAGGCCCTCCTCGGCGAATTCGGTGCCGATGCCCGACTGCTTGGCGCCGCCGAACGGGATGTTCGGAGCCATGTCGAGATGCTTGTTGATCCACACCGTGCCGGACTCGAGCTGGCTCGCGACCTCGTGCGCGCGCTTGATGTCCGACGACCACACCGAGGCGCCGAGGCCGTAGGTCGTGGCATTGGCGCGGCGGATCACGTCGTCCTTGTCGGAATATTTGATCACCGGCAGGACGGGGCCGAACTGCTCCTCGTCGACCAGCTTCGAGCCCTCCTGAATGTCGCGCACGATGGTCGGTTCGATGAAATAGCCGGGACGGTCCATCGCCGAGCCGCCGGCGATGACGTTGCCGTTCTTGCGCGCGTCCTCGAGAAACGTTTTCACCTTCTCGTACTGCATCTTGTTCTGCAGCGGCCCGAGCTTGGTGCCCTGCTTCGATCCGTCATCGACCACGGTGTTCTTGGCGATCGCGACCAGCTCGTTGCAGAGCTCGTCATAGACGGACTCGTGGACATAGAGCCGCTTGATGGCGAGGCAGACTTGCCCTGAGTTCTGGAACGCGCCTTCGAAGATTCCCGGCGCGACCTTCTTCGGATCGACGTCGTCGAGCACGATGCCGGCATCGTTGCCGCCGAGCTCGAGCGTGATGCGCTTGAGCGTCTGCGCTGCGCTCGCCATGACCTTCTGGCCGGTGGCCGAAGAGCCGGTGAAGGAGATCTTGCGGATATCAGGGTGCTTGGTCATCTCGCCGCCGAGATCGTTGGCGTCGGTGATGACGTTGAGCACGCCTTTCGGCAGCACGTCCTTGACGAGCTCGGCAAAGCGCAGCGTCGCGAGCGGCGTGGTCGGCGCGGGCTTCACCACCAGCGTGTTGCCGGCGAGCAGCGCCGACGGCAGCTTGAAGCTGAGGATGAGCAGCGGATAGTTCCAGGGAATGATGGCGCCGACGACGCCGAGCGGCCGGCGATACGCCTCGACCTTGCGGTCGCCGGAGTTCTCGATCACCCGCATCGGCAGCTCGAGCGAGCCGAGATAACGGAAGAACGCGGCCATGCCGAGGACCTCGCCGGTGGCGTCCGTGAGCGGCTTGCCCTGCTCGGCGGTCAGAAGGCGCGCGAGCTCGCCGGAATTGGCCTCGATGACGTCAGCCATCTTGATCACGAGCTTGCGCCGCTCCTCGATCGGCGTCGCGGCCCAGGCCGGGTAGGCGGCTTTCGCCGCGGCCACGGCCGCGTCGAGCTGGCTCTTCGAGGCGCGCGGGCACTGCGCCAGTACGTCCTCGGTCGCGGGATTGAGCACGGGCATGGTCAGGTCGCCGGGCACCATCTTGCCGTCGATGAGAAGGTTGTAGTCGCTCATTGGCTTGTTCGCTCCCTGTCAAAACGGGCCGTTCGGGCCTCGCTATATCCATACGTATATCACGCATTCGGTGAGTGAGCCATGCTGTGCGTTTCGAGCGGTTCCAAAAAAAGGCGGCTGGACGAGGCGGCCGATATCGATATATCGTGAGCGATATAGCGAAGGCGTGCATTTGTCGGAGCGTGCAATGGAAATCAGCGTCAAATCGCTCACGACCTGCGAGGTCGCGCCCGATGGCGGCGCGATCGCGCTGCGGTTCGAGGATGCTGCGGGCAAGCCTGCCGAGGTCCGCGTCTCGCTCAACCAGGTCGGCGCGCTGATCATGACATTGCCCGGCCTGCTCGAAGCCGCGCTGAAGGCCCGCTATGGCGACCAGAGCCTGCGCTACGCCTATCCGCTGGCAGCCTGGGTGGTCGAGCAATCAACGGACACGACCCAGCGCATCATCACGCTGGAGACCGAGGACGGCTTCAAGGTCCGCTTCTCGATCCCGAAAGCCGAGCAAAGCCTGCTCGGCGAGGCGCTGATCCAGCCGGCGCCGGAGATGGCGGTGCGGCCGAACTAGGGCAATCCCGCGCGCCGCAGATCCACTAATCCATCGAGATCGACGTGCTCACGCGTGCCCGGGCAGCGGGCATTGCGGAGATGGCGGTCACCCTCTTACTTTGTTCTTACCCGAGGTGGAAAAGAGGCGTAGAATTATCCGCCGAAAGAGTAGCGCCGCGACCGGCAATCGTCCATTCGCATTGCAGAACCCAAGTCCAGTGAACTGAGGGGTTTCATCGAAGCCGGAGCGACTATCGTTCGGCTAAGAGCGAGGGCCACGCAGTTGCAGGATAAGCCCGAGCAAACAAGGCTAACGCAGCGGCGGGGGAGCGCGCTGATAAATATGGCCGTCGCAGCGCTGATTATTGCTGCGCTGTATTTCGGCCGGGAAGTTTTCGTTCCGGTCGCACTGGCCGTTCTCTTGAGCTTCGTTCTCGCGCCTTTCGTCATCCGCCTCTATTCATGGCGAGTTCCGCGCACGGCTTCCGTACTCGTAGTCGTCTTCTTCGGATTTGCGATCATATTCAGTTTAGGCGGGCTCATGGTATCGCAGGCAACGCGCCTTGCCGCCAAGCTGCCCGGATATCAGCAAACGCTGAGTGACAAGATCGAGAGCCTTCGCGGGTTGATGGGCGGTTCTGGAACGTTGGAACAGGCCTCTGCCGTTCTCAAGGAGCTGGGGACAGAGCTGCAACATGGTGAGGCGACGACTGGTCGGTCGGACAATGGGCTCTCGAGACAAGCGTCAGATAGAACGCTTCCGATACCCGTTGAGGTCAAGCAGCCCGACCCGGGTGCTCTGACGACGCTCGCCAAAATTATCGAGCCTTTGCTTTCGCCGCTCACGACGACGGGAATCGTCGTCATTTTCGTAACTTTCATCCTGTTGCAACGCGAGGATCTGAGGAATCGCCTCGTCCGTCTTGCGGGCTCGAGCGATATTCAGCGCACGACGGCAGCCCTTGACGACGCGGGCAAGCGCCTGAGCAAACTCTTCCTGACCCAGATCATCTTCAACGCGGTGTTCGGTCTGGCAATCGGCTTGGGTCTCGAATTGATCGGCGTGCCCTCCGCTCCGTTGTGGGGGCTGCTAGCGATGATCCTAAGATTCGTTCCGTATATTGGTGCGCTGATCTCAGCCATATTTCCGCTCATTCTCGCTGCCGCTGTTGGTTCGGGCTGGCAAATGCTGGTGCTGACAGCTCTGTTGTTCGTGGTTCTGGAACTGCTCGCCGGCCAGGTACTTGAACCATTGATCTATGGCCATAGTTCTGGCCTGTCTCCCGTCGCAATCATCCTGTCTGCGTCATTCTGGACGTGGCTCTGGGGTCCGGTCGGACTGGTCATGGCGACGCCTCTGACAATATGTCTCGTTGTCGTGGGACGGCATGTCGAGCGGCTCAAGTTCCTTGAAATCATGCTGGGCGACCGACCTCCTCTGAGTCCGCCTCAGCTGGCTTATCAACGAATGCTGGCGGGGGATCCTCTTGAAGCCGCGGAGCAAGCACATGAGTTCCTCAAAGGGGCGTCACTTGAGGAATACTGCGATACGATCCTGCTCGAGGGACTGAGGCTCGCGGAAGCCGACCGCCGATTGGGCCATCTCGACGAAGAACGGCTAAATCGCATTGCTTCGACCGTCGACGAGCTGGTGGCCGACCTGGAAGCGCACCACGATTTGGACTCACCGGCCTTGGACATGAGCGCGAACCCCGGTGCCGCGATCGCAATTGAGCAGGCAAGGGCGCAACGCAAGTTGATCGAGGAAGAAAGCAGATCACCGCGTTCGGTGCTCTGCATTCCAGGATCCGGAAAGCTCGACGAAGCGACGGCGCTGGTGTTGTCCTATTTGCTGCGGCACCGTGGTATCGAGGCGATCGCGGAAGAAGCGGACGCGCTATCAACGGCGAAATTCTTTTCGCTGGATATGACGGATACCTCGCTTGCGTGCCTCTGCTACGTCAGTCAACCGTCCACCGCCAAGATTCAAGATGTCGTTCGCAGGCTCAATAAGAAGAACGCCGATACCCGCATTCTGCTCGCCCTGTTCGGAACAGGTGCCGCCACGCCGACGATGGGTGCGGTTGGTGCGACGGTTTGTGCTGGATCATTTGGCGCCGCGTTAGACGCAATAGTTCAGACGGCTGCCAGGCAGCGCGACCCTACAATCGTCGACACCAAAGATATTACTGCTACCTAACACGAGTCGGCGCGTTCGGACTCACGCCTTGCGCGAGCGCTTGATGTCCGTCCTCAGCGCCATCAGCTCCTTGCGCACGGCGCGCGCGGCGTCGCGCTCGATCTTGCGGTAGCGCGCGACGAGGGCGGTGCCGAACGGGGTCAGCATCGCGCCGCCGCCGTTCTTGCCGCCGGTCTGGGGCTCGACTGCGGCGTGTCCGCAGATACGGTTGATCTCGTCCACGAGATCCCAGGCGCGCTTGTAGGACATGTCCATGGCGCGGCCCGCGGCCGAGATCGAGCCGTGCTCCCGAATATTCTCCAGGAGCTGGATCTTGCCGGGCCCGATCCGGTCCTCGGCGTCCAGATCGATCCGGACGCTCAGTTGGGGAAGCGATTTTGCGCCCAAGCGCGACATGACTGGCTCTCTTCGGTCGTCCAGCGCGAGATTGCCACCACGCAGGCCGGCGAACAAGGTAAACGGGACGGATATCCCTTACGGCGATTTTATGAACGGCGCGCCGCGTTCCCGCGGCTGCTGGTCGCAGCTCGGCCGGCTTGATTTGGCCTGGGCGAGCTTTATCTCTCCCTTCAACAGAATCCGGGCCCCTCTGACGAGGCCGCCGATCCCTCGGCCAACCTCGTGATGTCGGATGACCTGTCCCGCGCGCGAATGCGTTTGGATTGGACGATCGTTGGGCCCAGCGCACCTGCTCTCATCGACCAGTCATCCTCATCGCTTCCCGCGTGCGGTCACAACCGTAAGCTTGAGGAGCTATGATGCCTGACGCAGAAGCTTTGCGCCCCATCCAGGGCGAGATTACCGAACCTTCCAGCCTGCATGAGCAGGCCGCCGCCGCGCTCGTGATTGCCGGCGCGCTGGTCGCCGTCGCCGACCGCCGTGTCGCCGCGGTCGAGCGCGAGGAGGTGACCCGCTTCATCCGGGAGCACGGGCTCGCTCCGCATGTCAGCGAAGCGCGGCTTGCTGCGATGTTCGACGAGCTCGCGGAGCGGCTGGAGCAGCCTGATTTCGCCAATGTCGTCATCGACACGCTCCGCCCGGTCTCGGACCTGCCGCTGGCCGCGCATCTCATCGACATCTCCGAGCGGGTCGCCGCGGCGGACGAGGACGTGCATCCGCATGAGGTGCAGGCGATCAAGCTGCTCCGCCTGCTCACGCTGGTGCTGCCGCGCTCGAAGCCGGTTAGCCGGGTCACGCCGCGCGGCGAGGGCCGCCTCGCATCCGGAGCGTGAGCATGAGCGCAGGCACCGACGATCACGCGAGGTCGCGCGAGCGCGCCACCGGCGAGGCCGCCGGCGGCGATCCGCGCCTTGACGCGCTCGTCGGCCGCCTGCCGCCGCGCGTTAGCGGCACCGTCACCTACCTGCTGCGACCCTCGAACCGCTGGGTGCGGATGCCCGCCGGCGCGCTGCTGGTCGTCGGCGGCGTGCTGTCGTTTCTGCCGGTGCTCGGCATCTGGATGCTGCCGCTCGGCCTTGCCCTGCTTGCCGAGGATGTGCCGGGCTTGCGCTCGCAGCGCTCGAAAGTCCTGGACTGGATCGAGCGCCGCAAGCCGCACTGGCTCGGTGCAGCCTCGCGTCCGAATGATCAGACATGAGCGAATTCATCACCCCCGAAGCGCTGACGGCGCTGTTTCAGGTCGTCCTGATCGACCTCGTGCTCGCCGGCGACAATGCCGTCGTCATCGGCCTTGCCGCGGCGGGCCTGCCTGCCGGCCAGCGCCGCCGTGCCATCATCGTCGGCATCGCGGCTGCGACCGTGCTGCGCATTGTTTTCGCCGGCGTTGCGACCCAGCTCCTCCAGGTGCTCGGCCTTCTGCTGGCCGGCGGCGTGCTGCTGCTGTGGGTCTGCTGGAAGATGTGGCGCGAATTGCGCGAGCAGTCGTCCCACGCCGGCGTGCTGGCGCTCGGTCATGCCGGGGCCGGGAGCACGGCGCATGCGCAGGCGCCGCGCAAAACTTTTCGGCAGGCGGTGCTCCAGATCGTCGCCGCCGACGTCTCGATGTCGCTCGACAACGTGCTGGCTGTCGCGGGCGCCGCACGCGAGCATCCGTTCATCCTGGCCTTCGGCCTGTTGCTGTCGGTCGCGCTGATGGGCGTCGCCGCAGATCTGCTCGGCCGCGTGCTCCAGAAGCAGCGCTGGATCGCCTATGTCGGCCTCGCCATCATCGTCTACGTCGCCTTCGAGATGATCTGGCGCGGCTCGGTCGAGCTCGCGCCGGTCATCGCCAGCCTCTGATCCAGGCCTTTCCGACTTCTTTTCGGAAAACCGCTTCGCACTTTTCCGGATCATGCTTGTCGGAAACGTCTTGCTGTCAAGGAACGAGCGAGGACACCGCCAGCGTCACCACGCACGGACGATCAGTCAATGACAGAGAAGTTTCCGCCGCCTTACCCGGTCGGATCAGACCCGGCCGACGATCAGTTTGAGGGAGCCGCCAAAGGAGGGCAATTTTCGATGCTCGCCAAATCGCTCGTCCCAGTGGCCGGACGCCAGATCGCGGCCGAGGGCATCCTCGAAGCGCTGCACTGCATCGTCGTCGACGAAGCTCCAAGCTGAGCAGGCGAGCCGCGCGGCGGGATCAAGCAGCATCTCCGGCCGGCCGTAATAGGCTTCATTGAAGCCATCGGTGCAATCCAGCGGAATGGGAACGGACAGGATCTCGGAGTTGGCCCCGAGTGCCTGCGCAATGTCGTGCACCGGCGGATATCTCACCGACTCGACTGCGATCACCTCGGGGCAATAGGCGTCGAGCCAGAAGCGATCGAGTTCGCTCGGCTCGCAGCTCATGATGATGACCGGACCGCGTGTGACCCGCCGCATCTCGCGCAGGCCCGCATTGAGATCTTTCCATTGATGCACGGAGAAAGTCGACATCGCGGCGTCGAAGGAAGCGTCCTTGAAGGGGAGGTTTTCGGCAACGGCGTCGATCGCTGCGGGAAGATGCGGCGGGCGCTGGTCGCGCATCGACTGTGAGGGTTCAACCGGGGTCACCGTGCGGTCCTTCGGCTCGTACGAGCCGGCACCGGCCCCGACGTTGAGAACGGTCTGTGCATCGCCAAGCGCGACCCCGATCAGGCTGGCGATGCGCGGGTCGGGACGCCGAAAATTCACATAGCCCTTGCCGATCGCGCCGTAATTGGCGTCGCCGGCACTGCCGTCCTGATGACGCGGCGATTCGTTTTGCATGAAGGCTCCTACGGCGCAGCCGTGCGCAGCGATGCGTCACGGTGCCCGATCTGGCGAAGCCAGTCGGAGAATACGCGATCCGCCTCGCGCGCAAGTCCGCCTGAGAGTTCTGCGGTCCGTGTCCGAAGCTGCGACACCGAAATTTTCGTCGCCGCAAGCTCGATAGCGTGGCCGACATACCACTCCTCGAGTTGCCGCGGATCGGCCTCGAGGTGGAATTGCAGCGCCAGCGCATGGCCGTCGCAGGAGAATGCCTGGTTTTCGTAGTTCTCGTTGGCGGCAAGCCGCGTTGCGGAAGCCGGGAGATCGAACGTGTCGCCATGCCAATGCAGGACCGGCGTGGTGCCGGCAAGCGGTTTCAGGCAGGAGGCGAGGCCTGCCTCCGTCAGCGAGACCGGTCCCCAGCCGATCTCCTTGACGTGACCGCCAAGTGCCTTCGCCATGAGCTGCGCGCCGAGGCAGATGCCGAGTGTCGGAAGATCCCGGCCGAGGCGGTGCTCGATGAGCGCGATTTCCCGCGCGATGAACGGATAGCTCTCGGTCTCGTAGACGCCGATCGGGCCGCCGAGAACGACGAGGAGATCGGCATCCCTGATCGAGGGATGGCTGAGATCGTCGACCGGTGCGTCGCAGAAGGAGACGTTCCAGCCTTCGCGCTCCATGACCGGCGCGAGCAGGCCGAGATCCTCGAAGGCGACGTGACGGAGCGCGACGGCAGATCGGCGGCGTTGAAACATTCAGCAAGTCCTGTTGCGCGAGTTAGCCGGGCCAGCATCCGCTATATTCAAACTGATATAGCGTGTCCCGGACCTCGTCCAGTCGGTTCGGGCTAATGCGGCGTGGGCATGACCGCATGGCTTCACCGTACGGCGTGCATCTCCAAAAAGGCCTTCACGCCGGTGACGTCGCCGGTATCGGTCGGCTGGTAGCCCGGGAGGACGGCGACAGCGGCCCGAAACTCGGCGCTGCGGATGATCTCGAGGATGCGCCGCATCGGCTCGGTATCCAGGAATGCGCGCTTGCAGACGAAGAAATAGTCCTCGGTCACGACCCGGATGAAATCGAGGCCGAAATGCCGGGCGGCCGCTTCCACGCCAAAGCTCACGTCCGCCATACCGCTCGCGACATAGGCGGCGACTGCGGCGTGAGTGAATTCGATCTGCTGTGCGCCGTTGATGCGGCTCTCGTCGATGCCGTTCGCGGCGAGCAACTGGTCGAACAACAGGCGCGTGCCGGAATCATGGTCGCGGTTGACGAAGCGTACCCTGGGAGCGGTCAGATCCTGGATCGATCCGATGCCTAGCGGGTTGCCGCGCGCAACCATCAGCCCCATCTCGCGCGTGACGAAATTGATGATGCGGTCCTCACGCGGATCGAGCCATTCGCGCGCCGCCTTGATGCCCTGCGCTCGCAAGGCGCCGTGCGGCAAGTGGAGGCCCGAGAGGTCACAGGCGCCCTGCGCCAGCGAGACCAGCGAATGCTGGTTGCTGACATAGCGCAGGTCGACGCCTATGCCGGGCTCGCGGTCGAGGAACTCGCGAAGCTTCGCCACCGCAAAGCCGTGGCTGGCATGAACGCGGATCACCGAGGGGCGCTGCTCGAGGAACGGCTTGATCTCGCTCGCCAGTTCCTGCGCGAGATTGTCGAGCTGGGGTCCGAGCCGCGCCTGCATGCGTTCGCCGGCCCATACCAGCCGCTCGCCGAACGCGGTGAGCTTGGTGCCCTTGCCGCGCTGGGTCTCGACGAGAGGCGTGCCGAAGAACTCCGACCATTGCTCGATCAGATTCCAGACGTGCCGATAGGACAGATGCGCGTCATTGGCTGCGCTGGTGATCTTGCCGGTCTTCCTGATCTCCTTGAGGACGCCGAGCATGATCACGGCGGTGCGCGGGCTTCCTTCGCGGCGAAACCGCCAGACGGCCTCGATCTCGATCTGAAGCATTGGCTTTCCTTATGAAGTTCGCTTCATATGAGAAGCGTCCATTTGCACACGATATCATATTTACTACAGCCAGTCGGCGCCTAGTCTGGCATACCAGAACAGGAGGAAATATGATGTCTGTTGCATATGACTTTGCGCACTCGCCGGCCAGCGAGTTCATGTCCCGGCCGCAGCATCTATTGATCGACGGCCGCCGCATCCCCGCCAGCTCCGGGCGTACCTTCAAGTCCGTCAATCCTGCGACCGGGCAGGTCATTGCTACCATCGCCGAAGGCGACGAGGCCGATGTCGAGCACGCGGTGGCGGCTGCGCGGCGCGCGTTCGAGGGCTCCTGGCGCACCATGCGCGCCTCCGAACGCGGTCAGATCCTGCTCCGCTGGGCGGAGCTTCTCAAAGCCCACGCCGACGAGATCGTCGAGCTCGAGTCGATCGATGCGGGCAAGCCGATCGCTGCAACGCTGCGCCAGGATTTCCCGGCTGCCGTCGACACTTTGATCTACTACGCTGGCTGGGCCGACAAGATCAGCGGCGACGTCGTGCCCGTGCGCGACGATGCCTTGACCTACACGGTGCGTGAGCCGGTTGGCGTCGTCGCGGCGATCGTGCCCTGGAATTTCCCGCTGATGATCGGCATGTGGAAGCTCGCGCCCGCGCTCGCCTGTGGCTGCACCGTGGTGATGAAGCCGGCCGAGCTGACCTCGCTGTCGGCGCTGCGCATCGCCGAGCTTGCCCTCGAAGCCGGCCTGCCGCCGGGCGTCTTCAACGTCGTCACCGGTCCGGGCCGCGTCGTCGGTGATGCGCTGGTCAATCATCCCGATGTCGACAAGGTCACCTTCACCGGCTCGCCGGGTGTGGGGCGCGGAATCATGAAAGGCGCAGCCAGCAACTTCAAGCGAGTCTCGCTCGAGCTCGGTGGCAAGTCGGCCAACGTCATCTTCGACGACGCTGATCTCGAAGCAGCCGCGAAGGCAGCCGGCTCCGGCATTTTCTTCAACGCAGGCCAGGTCTGCTCGGCCGGCTCCCGCGTGCTGGTGCAGGAGGGCGCTTATGACGAGGTGGTGGAGCGGCTCGCCGCCCGCGCAAAATCGCTGCGTATGGGCGATCCGCTCGATCGCAAGACCACGCTCGGCCCCGTGATCTCCGAAAAGCAGATGAAGTCGATCCTCGACTATGTCGATATCGGACAGAAGGAGGGCGCAACGCTCGTCACGGGCGGCGAGCGGGTCGGCGATCGCGGCTATTTCATCAGCCCCGCCGTGTTTGCAAATGTCGAGCACGAGATGCGGATCTCGCAAGAGGAGATCTTTGGTCCCGTGGTCAGCGTCATCAAGTTCAAGGACGAGGCCGACGCGCTGCGGATCGCCAACGGCACGGCCTATAGCCTTGCGGCCGGCGTCTGGAGCCGCGACATCGGCAAGCTCCAGCGTTTTGCCAAGAAGGCAAGGGCAGGTACCGTCTGGATGAATACGTATGGCTACACCGACGTGCGCCTGCCCTGGGGCGGCGAGCGCGACTCCGGCCTCGGCCGCGAGCATGGCACTGCCGCGCTCGACAATTTCACCGAGCCCAAGGCGGTCTGGATGAACCTCGCCGTCTGACGGAGACGGATCGCGTGACGGCGGCCGGAGCATCCCGTAAGGAAGCTCAGGCCGCCCGGGCCGGTGGGCCTGCGGCCTCGAGCTCGGCGACTTCCTCGTCGGTAAAGACTCGGCTGCGTGTCAGAAACCGCACGCCCTCGGGTGCTTCGACGGAAAATCCCGATCCGCGTCCGGGAACGACGTCGATGATGAGCTGGGTGTGTTGCCAGTACTCGAACTGCGCGGCGCCGATATAGAAGTCGCATCCGGCGATATTGCCCAGCAGCACGTCCTGCGGTCCGACCTTGAAATCGCCGACCGGATAACACATCGGTGCCGAGCCATCGCAGCATCCGCCGGATTGATGAAACATCAGCGCGCCGTGCTGGGCCTTGAGACGTTCGATGATTTCGGCGGCCTTTGGTGTGATCTCGACCCGGTTGACCATGGCGTGCATCCCATAAAAAAGGGGCGCAAGCGCGGTCAGGCCGCGCCTGCGCCATCAGGCGGCGAACGATCAGAAGAAGCCGAGCGCCTTGGTCGAATAGCTGACGAGGACGTTCTTGGTCTGCTGATAGTGATCCAGCATCATCTTGTGGGTCTCACGCCCGATCCCGGACTGCTTGTAGCCGCCGAACGCTGCGTGCGCGGGATAGGCGTGATAGCAGTTCGTCCAAACACGGCCGGCCTGGATGGCGCGGCCGAACCGGTAGGCACGGTTGCCGTTGCGGGTCCAGACGCCGGCGCCGAGCCCGTACAGGGTGTCGTTGGCGATTGCGAGTGCGTCTTCCTCGTTCTTGAATGTCGTGACGGAGACGACCGGTCCAAAAATCTCTTCCTGGAAGACCCGCATCTTGTTGTTGCCGGCGAAGATGGTCGGCTCGACGTAGTAGCCTTCGGCGAGTTCGCCTTCCAGCTTGGCCCGGTTGCCACCAGTTAGAACTTTTGCGCCTTCCTGCTTGCCGATGTCGAGGTAGGACAGGATTTTCTCGAGCTGGTCGTTCGAGGCTTGGGCGCCGATCATGGTGCTGGGGTCGAGCGGATGGCCCTGCTTGATCTTTTTGGTGCGCGCGACCGCTTTCTCCATGAATTTGTCGTAGATCGACTCCTGCACCAGTACGCGACTCGGGCAGGTGCAGACCTCGCCCTGATTAAGCGCGAACATGGCAAAGCCTTCGAGTGCCTTGTCCAGGAAGTCATCATCGGTCTCGGCGACGTCGGCGAAGAAGATATTCGGCGACTTGCCGCCGAGTTCTAGTGTCACTGGAATGAGATTGTCGGACGCATATTGCATGATCATGCGCCCCGTCGTCGTCTCGCCGGTGAAGGCGATTTTGGCGATCCGTTTGTTCTGCGCGAGCGGCTTGCCGGCCTCGATGCCGAAACCGTTGACGACGTTGACGACGCCTGGCGGCAGGATGTCCGCGATCAGCTCCATCACGGCGAGGATGCCGAGCGGGGTCTGTTCGGCCGGTTTGAGCACCACGCAATTGCCCGCGGCCAGCGCTGGCGCCAGCTTCCAGGTCGCCATCAGGATCGGGAAGTTCCAGGGAATGATCTGGCCGACGACTCCGAGCGGCTCATGGTAGTGATAGGCGACAGTGTCGTGGTCGATCTCGGAGATGCCGCCTTCTTGGGCGCGTACCACGCTGGCGAAATAGCGCCAGTGGTCGACAACGAGCGGCATGTCGGCGTGGGTCGTCTCACGGATCGGCTTGCCGTTGTCGAGCGTCTCGACGAGCGCGAGCAGGTCAAGATTGGATTCGAGCTTGTCGGCGATTTTGTTCAGGAGCCGGGATCGCTCCTGCACCGACGTCTTGCCCCAGGCGTCCTTGGCCTTGTGCGCAGCATCGAGCGCAAGCTCGATGTCGGCGGCGGTGGAGCGGGGCACGGCGCAGAGCTTCCTGCCAGTGATTGGGCTCGGGTTATCGAAATACTTGCCTTCCACCGGGGCCACCCATTTGCCGCCGATGAAATTGTCATAGCGTTCGCGGATAAGGAGTTGTTTCGAGATTTGGTCGAGCGCTTGCTGGAACATGCATTTCCTCCGTGGGATTGACGAGTTTTTTTGTACTTGTCGTCTGCGGTCCCGCGCCTGGTTGACCGTGTGCGCCGATCGCGGCGGTGCAGCACGACGCAACAGGTTGGCTAGGAGCGCAGCAGGCTCCAGCAGCGAGTGGGGATTCAGTTATCCCGGCGAAACCATCAGGAATTCTGCGCTGAACGCAGACATTCGTCAACGTTATATCCGTACGGATATCGCGACGGTTTAGGACCTAAGTAGTAGGCGATATCGCCGGGGCGCGAACTCGTGGGAGTAGTGCGCCCCGGCGCCGGCAAGGCGGATGATTTTATTTCGGTAAGGCGACGGACTTCAGTACGAACGGTCCTGGGTCCTTGTCCTTGTTGGGGCCGATGAGGTGAGACAGCTTGCCTTCGGCGACCCATGCGACATCGCCGACCTGCGTCACCGAGACAGGCTCCGCAAGGCCGTCTTTGACGACCTCGATCTTCGCGTCGTCACCACTCACCGTAACCTTGTCGAGGCGGCCCGCGCCCTCGATCAGGAGCAGCCCGCTGCCATGGGCGCGCAACGCATCGGCATGATCCAGCGCTTGCGATGGCCTGAGCTCGGTGATCGCACCGGGCTTGCCGTCCTTCACCGCAACCCTGAAGAGTTTTGCGGGAATGTAGGTCGTCACATAGATGTGACCATCAGCTCCGACGGCGATGCCATCGAGGCCGACGCCATCCTTGGCCGGCGCCAGCGCAGGATCCGTTGCCCAGACCTCGAGCGCTGTCGCACCGGGCTTCAGGCTGTAGACATAGGGGGCAAAGGAATCGGTGACGTACGCCGTGCCGTCGTTACCGACCGCGATGTCATTGCAGAAGGATTTGTCGTCTTTCAGGGCGAAGCTGCCCATGGCCGCTCCAGTCCGGAGATCGAATGTCTTCAGCCATGCGCCCTTGCCATCGCCCGGGCTCGCTACGGCGAGGTCGGTGAGGTCGTTGGAGCAGACGTATAGCGTGCCGCTCTTCTCGTCGGCCAGAACCCCAAGGGTGGAGCGGCTGCCGCCGGCGCCCGGCGAGATGAAGGCATCGACCTTGCCACTTGGGGTGATCCTCGTCACGCCCCCGAGGTTGAAGCTGCCGACGTAAAGCGCGCCGTCGCTGGTTGATGTCACGCTTTCGGGGAAGCTCCTGTCGGCAAGGCTGATTGGTGCGTTCTGCGCATCCACGAAGCCTGCGGTCAGTCCAAGGACAGCGATGGTCCATGCGGCCGCGCCGAGTGTGCGACCGGCCTTGAGCGTTTCTC
The DNA here is from genome assembly GCF_054185185.1 of Bradyrhizobium sp. UFLA05-153. Classification (NCBI taxonomy): domain Bacteria; kingdom Pseudomonadati; phylum Pseudomonadota; class Alphaproteobacteria; order Hyphomicrobiales; family Nitrobacteraceae; genus Bradyrhizobium; species Bradyrhizobium sp. UFLA05-153. Next base: position 122,650 of record NZ_JBBIAM010000005.1, on the reverse strand, counting down.
TCTGCTTACTCGAAGCAGCGTCATATTGTTGTTTCATGATTGAAAGTCCTGATGAATACGGGGCTATTCTTCAGAAGCGGTGCGGTGTCGACGGGAGGCTGCTCCGCCTTGCCGCGATCGATATATACCGATAAATATAGCGAGACGAAGGCTGAGGACCGTACAGAGGATTGCGCGATGAACCGCCATGGTTCGCTTGGGCGTGAAGCCGCCACGGATTCCTGGGTGGACACCCAGCACAGGTGCCTGAGCTGCAATGGCGTCATCGCCGGCCTTGCCGGCCAGGATCTGGGGCTCGGCCTCGACACCAGGTTTGGTCTGGTGTCGGATGAGTGCGCGCTGATCTGCAACGAGTGCACTGCAAGATTGATTGAGCCAAAACTGATCGAGCCAAGGGCGCCGGCTGTCATGGCGATACCCCGGCGGTAACGCATTCGTTCAAATTGTCTGCAATTTGCTGACCCGCGGCCAACCCTGCCGACAAGTGCCGCACGGTCTTAAACCTTGCCTTTGGAACCGGCCTGCATCCTCCCGGAAAAGGGTGGGGCATCAACATGTCGGTTCTCAAGGAAATCGTCGCTGCGATTGCGGGAGTCTACGCACTCCTGTTCGTCTGCGACGCATTGTTCGGCATCAACGAGACGCGTTTCGACGACGCCTATTACAGCCGCGACTTCTACGCGCCGCGGCCGAAAGAATTTCGCTTCGCCAGCGATACGCCGCCGGCGGTCCGCGTCAGCGACGCCTTCGCGCAGTTTTCGCCGGGTGAGGCAAAGCCGGGCAAGCGCTACTCGGCGCTGACGACCATCATTCGCTAGCCCCTCACTCCCCCTGGATCCATTCCGCCACACCGCGCCAGAGCGTGTCGCGGTGGTCGGGGCGGAAGAAGCCGAAGTGGCCGATTGTCTTGACGCCGACGTCGGACGGCTTGACCGTGAGCACCTCCGGCTTGATCGCGCTGAAGCCGGAGCAGAGCAGCTCGACCGCGGGCCGCGTCGCCCAGGGATCGTCGGCGAAGGCGAGGGCGCGCAGCTCGCCCTTGTAGCTTGCGAAGTTTGCCAGCGCCGGCAGGTTGGAATCAAAGAGGTGGCGCGGGCTGCTCACCCATTTGGCGCCTTGCAGGAACACGCCCTTGGGCAAATCTTCGCCGATGCCGAGCCAGCGCGGCGCGTAGCCGAGCAGGTGGGTCACGGGCACGCCGATGAAATTCATGAACACGAACACGCGGAAGTTTTCCGGCGGCGGAATCAGTTTCCACGTCGCGGCTTGGGACGCCACGAACAGCGCGCGCGAAATCTCGGAGTTGTTCGCGATCAGCCCAAGCGCCTGGCCGCCGAAGGAATGACCGACATAGTTGAGCGGCAGGGTATGATAGCGCTCGCGCATCCATTTGACTGCGGCGGTGACGTCGAGCGCGGCCCAGTCGGACATCGAGGCCTTGAAGCCGACCAGCGATTTCGGCTGGTTGTAGCCGACCAGCGCCGGCAGGCGGGAGTCGCCGATGCCGCGATAGTCGTAGGTCAGGACCGCGCAGCCGCGGTTGGCGAGGTACGAGGCAAAGCCCCTATAGACTTTGCGGGGGACGGCGGTCGCGGAATTGATCAGGACGGCGTGGCGCTTGACGCCGCGCGGCAGAAACAGGGTGCCGGTCAACGAATAGCCGTCGACGGCCGGAAAGCTGATGTCGTCGATAAATACGTCGTCGATTGCCGCGTCCATGAGCAGCGCACGCCCCAAGGTTTCTCCGCACGCCCCCAGCAAATGCGAATTCGGCTTTGTTCGCAAGGGCTTGCATGCGGAAACGGATTTACAACTGGCGAGGCGATGCTAGCCTGTGTATAAGGCGGCTCGCGCAACCCACAGATCAGGTTGCAGTTTTTGCTTTAGGAAAGAGGATTTACGATGTCCGAGCGGTGGACACCCGAGAGCTGGCGCAGCAAGCCCGTGCTGCAGGTCCCCGACTATCCCGACGCCAAGGCGTTGGCCGATGTCGAGGCGCAGCTTGCGAGCTTTCCGCCGCTGGTGTTCGCGGGCGAAGCGCGCAATCTGAAGAAGGCGCTGGCTCGCGTCGCTGCAGGCGAAGCGTTCCTGCTCCAGGGCGGCGACTGCGCCGAGAGCTTCGCCGAGCACGGCGCCAACAACATCCGCGACTTCTTCCGCGTGCTGCTCCAGATGGCGGTCGTGCTGACCTATGCCGGGGCCGTCCCGGTGGTGAAGGTCGGCCGTATCGCCGGGCAGTTCGCAAAACCGCGCTCCTCGCCGACGGAAAAGGTCGATGGTATCGAGCTGCCGAGCTATCGCGGCGATATCGTCAACGACATCGCCTTCACCAAGGAAGCGCGTGTGCCCGATCCGCAGCGCCAGCTGATGGCGTACCGCCAGTCGGCGGCGACGCTGAACCTGCTCCGCGCGTTCGCGACCGGCGGCTTCGCCAATCTCGGCAGCGTGCATCAGTGGATGCTCGGCTTCCTGAAGGATTCTCCGCAGTCCCGCCGCTACAAGGAGCTGGCCGACCGCATCTCGGACGCGCTGAACTTCATGCGCGCCTGCGGCCTCGATCTGGAGAGCCATCCCGAGCTGCGCGCGACCGATTTCTACACCAGCCACGAGGCGCTGCTGCTCGGCTACGAGCAGGCGATGACCCGCGTCGATTCCACCACCGGCGACTGGTACGCGACGAGCGGCCACATGATCTGGATCGGCGACCGCACGCGGCAGCTCGACCACGGCCATGTCGAATATTTCCGCGGCATCAAGAACCCGATCGGGCTGAAGTGCGGCCCGTCGCTGAAGCCCGATGAGCTCTTGAAGCTGATCGACGTGCTCAACCCCGACAACGAGCCCGGACGGTTGACGCTGATCGGCCGCTTCGGCTCCGACAAGGTCGGCGAGCATCTGCCGAACATGATCCGCGCCGTGCAGCGCGAGGGCAAGGTGGTGGTCTGGTCCTGCGATCCCATGCACGGCAACACCATCACCTCCACCACCGGCTACAAGACGCGGCCCTTCGACCGCATTCTGTCGGAGGTGAAGTCGTTCTTCGCGATCCACGCGGCCGAAGGAACGCATGCCGGCGGCGTGCATCTGGAGATGACCGGCAAGGACGTCACCGAATGTCTCGGCGGCGCGCGCGCGATCACCGACGAGGATCTCAACGACCGCTATCACACGGTCTGCGACCCCCGCCTCAATGCCGAGCAGTCGATCGACATGGCTTTCCTGATCGCGGAGCTCTTGAAGCAGGATCGTGCCGGCAAGGCCAGGCCGATGCCGGTCGCAGCGGGGCTCTAGGACCTTGCTCCGGCTCTGGAAGGCCACGATCAATTCCCGTAACGGTCTGGCCTTCGCGTTTCGCTCGGAGCAGGCCGTCCGCGAGGAGATTCTTGCACTCCTCCTGTCGCTGCCGTTCGCCTGGTTCATCGGCGCGACCGCGATGCGCGCGGTCGAGTTGGTCTGCGCGGTCGCGTTCGTGCTGGTAGTCGAGCTGCTGAATACCGCGATCGAAAAGCTCGCCGACCGCCTCACCATGGACCACGACAAGCAGATCGGCCGGGTCAAGGACATGGGCTCCGCCGCGGTCGGCGTGGCATTGCTGATGGCTGGCGCGTTCTGGATCTTCGCCCTCGTCGAGCGATTGGGGTTCGTCTAGCTGGATGATCGGAGCGCGGCGCCCATGACCGAACGTCTCAATGAATTCGCCGTGACGCTCGCCCAGCTCAATCCGACGCTGGGCGATATCGACGGCAATGCCGCAAAGGCGCGCGCGGCGCGCGCGCACGCCGCTGCAGACGGCGCCGACCTCGTGCTGTTTCCGGAATTGTTCATCGCCGGCTATCCGCCCGAAGACCTCGTGCAGAAGCCGGCCTTCCAGGCCGCCTGCCGCGTCGCGATCGAAAGCCTCGCGCGCGAGACCGCCGATGGCGGCCCCGCCATGCTGGTCGGCACGCCCTGGGTCGAGGACGGCAAGCTCTACAATGCCTGTGCGTTCCTCGATGGCGGCCGCATCGCGGGCCTGCGCTTCAAGGCCAACCTGCCGAACTACGGCGTGTTCGACGAGAAGCGGCTGTTTGCGCGCGGCCCTGCGGCCGGCCCGGTGACCGTACGTGGCGTGCGGATCGGCGTGCCGATCTGCGAGGACATCTGGCTGGAGGAATCCGAGGACTACGAGAACGTCGTCGAGACGCTGGCCGAGACCGGCGCCGAGATCATCCTCGTGCCCAACGGCTCGCCTTACGCCCGCGACAAGGGCGACGTGCGCTTGTCGGTCGCGGTCGCGCGCGTGACCGAAAGCGGCCTGCCGCTGGTCTATCTCAATCAGGTCTGCGGCCAGGACGAGCTGGTGTTCGACGGCGCTTCGTTCGCGCTGAACGGCGATCTCTCACTTGCCGCGCAGCTGCCGGCATTCGAGGAGAGCGTCACCACGCTGCACTTCACCAAGACCGGCGATGATTGGCGCTGCACGGGTCCGGTTGCGCAACTGCCTGAAGGCGACAGGGCCGACTATATGGCCTGCATGCTCGGCTTGCGCGACTATGTCGGCAAGAACGGTTTTCCCGGCGTGTTGCTCGGCATTTCCGGCGGCATCGATTCGGCCCTGTGCGCGGCGATCGCCGTCGATGCGCTCGGCGCGGATCAGGTGCATGGCGTGATGCTGCCGTATCGCTTCACGGCGCCAAGCTCGATCGCGGATGCCGGCGAGCTCGCAGGCCACCTCGGGATCCGTTACGAGGTGCTTCCGATCGCAGAGGCGGTCAACGGTTTTGGGACCATCCTCTCCGATATCTTCAAGAATCTGCCGCCCGATATGACCGAGGAAAACCTCCAGGCGCGCACCCGCGGCACGCTGCTGATGGCGATCTCCAACAAGACCGGCTTGATGGTGGTGACCACCGGCAACAAGTCGGAGATGTCGGTCGGCTACGCCACGCTCTATGGCGACATGAATGGCGGCTTCAACCCGATCAAGGACATTTACAAGACGCAGGTGTTTCGGCTGGCGTCCCTGCGAAATAGCTGGAAGCCGGATGGCGCGCTTGGCCCCTCCGGCGAGGTCATTCCGCCTGACATCATCACGCGCCCGCCGACGGCGGAGTTGCGCGAGAACCAGCTCGATCAGGACTCGTTGCCGCCCTACGAACTGCTCGATGCGGTGCTCGAGCGCCTGGTCGAGCGCGAGGAGCCGCTGGAAGAGATCATTGCCGCAGGCTTCGATCGCGCGATGGTGACGCGGATCGACCATCTCCTCAACATCGCCGAATACAAGCGCCGCCAGGCAGCGCCGGGCGTGAAGGTGACGCGCAAGAATTTCGGTCGCGACCGCCGCTATCCCATCACCAACCGCTTCCGCGACAAGGGCGATCCACTGCCTGTGCCGGACGACACGCTGGTGTCACGCGGCAGCCGCGCCTCGATCGACGCGTTCGAGGGGTAATGGTTAGCGCATGCTGGTGAGGCGGACGGTCCCGCCGCCCACTACGCCGTCATCATCCGCGAAAGCGGATGATCCAGTACTCCGCGGCGGACGTTGTAGAAACCGACTCCTGTCGCGGAGTACTGGATGCCCCGGAGCCTGTCATCGGGCTCGCCGAAGGCGAGACCCGGTGGCGGGGCATGTTCGCGCGAGGTACGAACTCGCGTACTGCTAAGATGGGGCCGCGAAGAACAGCACCCGCAGGAGGTGCGTGTACTCGGATTCGAGCACCATGATCGCCACGAAGACCAGCACCGCGATCGGCGGCGCCAGGATGGCATAGGCCAGGGCCAACCGTTCCCAGGCCATGTGCATGAAGACGGCGACGATCAGGCCCGCCTTCAACACCATGAACAGCAGGATCAGCGACCACCTGAGATAGCCATGCAGGCCAAAGTAGTCGACCAGATAGGAGCAGGTGCTGAGAACGAACAGCCATCCCCAGACCACGAGGTAGAGCTTGATCGGGTGCTGCTGACCCTTGGTGTGTACGGCAGGCACTGCGACTGCATCATGCGCATGAGCCTGGAGCTGTCCTTCCATGGGTAATGCTGCGTTTGTCATGCGCCGACCTCACCAAAGATAGAAAAGCGCAAAGATGAAAACCCATACGAGATCGACGAAGTGCCAGTACAGGCCCATGATCTCGACGATCTCGTAATATCCCTTGCGGCTCGTGAAGAAGCCGCGCCTGCCGACGTCGAAGTCGCCGCGCAGGACCTTACGTGCGATCGCGATCAGAAAAATCACGCCGATCGTCACATGGGTGCCGTGGAAGCCCGTGATCATGAAGAAGCTTGAGCCGAACTGCTCCGCGCCCCACGGATTGCCCCAGGGCCGGACGCCCTCCCTGATCAGCTTGGTCCATTCGAAAGCCTGCATGCCGACGAAGGTTGCGCCGAACGCCGCCGTGACCAGCATCAAGGCTGCGGTTCTGACGCGATCGCGGCGATAGCCGAAATTGACGGCCATGGCCATCGTCCCGCTGCTGCTGATCAGGATGAAGGTCATGATGGCGATCAGGATGAGCGGGATCTGCTTGCCGGCGAAGTTGAGGGCGAAGACTTCGCTGGGGTTGGGCCACGGCACGGTCGTCGACATGCGCGCCGTCATGTAGGAGAGCAGGAAGCAACTGAAGATGAAGGTGTCGCTGAGGAGGAAGATCCACATCATGGCCTTGCCCCAGGACACGTTCTTGAAGGCGCGCTGATCGGACGCCCAGTCGGCGGCGATGCCGCGCCAGCCTTCAGGCCGTGCAGGCGATTGTCCGGAGGTTGTCAGCACAGTCTCTGCCATCTGGTCTCGCCCTCCCTAGCTCAGCAATTGGCGGCAGATGTCGACGAAATTGTCCGTCCATCCCGTGAGCAGCCCGAGCAGAACAAGCCAGACCAGCAGCAGGAAGTGCCAGTAGATGGTGCATAGTTCTACGCTCAAGCGCATGTCGGCGATCTCGGCGCCGCGCCACACCTTGGCCGAGGTTCGCCCGAGGGCCACCAGGCCGCCCGTCAGATGCAGCCCGTGCACTGCGGTCAACAGGTAGAAGAAGGAATTCGCCGGATTGGACGCCACGAAATATCCGGCCGCGCTGAGCTGCTGCCAGGCCAGGAGTTGCCCGGCCAGGAAGATCACGGCAGCTACGCCGCCCGCGAGCAGGCCGACCATGACGCTCTCGGCGTCGCCCCGGCGCGCAGCCACATATGACCATTGCAGCGCGACGCTGCTCAGGACCAGGACGCCCGTGTTGAGCCACAGCAGTTTCGGCACGGGCAGGGCCCGCCAGTCCACCACGGACATGCGCATGGAGTAGGCGCTGATGAAGAGGACGAACAGACAACTCGCGACAGCGAGGAACACGCCTAGTCCGACCTTCGCCGCCGGCCATGCCATGGCGTCGCCGCCGGGGAAATCGCCGACCGAACCTTCCTCCAGCCATGGCTTGGCCGTCAGCCGTTGCTGCGAGAGCCACCATCCGGCGATGATCGCGATCATCGCCAGGAAAAGGACGATGGCGCTCACGAAGCTGCTCCCTGAACGGCTCTCGTTGCACGCGGCGGCTGGTTCTGCGGAATGAAGTCCTCTTCGGCGCCGGGTACGCTGTAGTCATAGGCCCAGCGATAGACGATCGGGAGCTCCTTGCCCCAGTTGCCGTGCCCGGGCGGCGTCTCCGGCGTCTGCCACTCCAGCGTCGTCGCCCGCCACGGATTGCCGCCCGAGGGCTCACCTTTGAACAGGCTCCAGGCAAGATTGAACAGGAACACCATTTGGCTGAAGCCGACGGTCAAGGCCACCACGGAGATGAAGGCGTTCAGTGAATGGGCCGAGGGCGGGATGAACGCTGCGTCGCCGAGTTCGAAGTACCTGCGTGGAACTCCGAGCAGCCCGAGATAGTGCATGGGGAAGAAGATCAGGTAGGCGCCGAGGAAAGTGACCCAGAAGTGAAACTTGCCGAGCGCGTCGTTCAGCATCCGCCCCGTGACCTTGGGGTACCAATGATAGATCGCCCCGAGCACGACCATGATCGGCGCCACGCCCATCACCATGTGGAAATGCGCGACCACGAACATGGTATCCGACAGGGGCACATCCACGACGACGTTGCCGAGGAAGAGGCCGGTCAGTCCGCCGTTCACGAAGGTGATGATGAAGCCGAGGGCGAACAGCATCGGCACCCTGAGATGAATGTCGCCGCGCCACAGGGTCAGCACCCAGTTGTAGACCTTGATCGCGGTCGGGATGGCGATGATGAGCGTCGTGGTGGCGAAGAAGTACCCGAATTGCGGGAACATGCCGCTCACATACATGTGGTGCGCCCAAACGATGAAGCTGAGCGCGCCGATGGCCACGATCGCCCAGACCATCATGCGGTAGCCGAAGATGTTCTTGCGCGCATGTGTGCTGATCAGATCGGAGACGATCCCGAAGGCGGGCAGGGCTACGATGTAGACTTCGGGGTGGCCAAAGAACCAGAACAGGTGCTGGAAGAGCAGCGGGCTGCCGCCACCATATTTCGACAGCTGGCCCATTTCGACGAGGGAAGGCATGAAGAAGCTGGTTCCCAGCAGACGGTCGAGCAGCAGCATCACCGAGGCAACGAAGAGCGCGGGGAATGCCAGCAGCGCCATGACGGTCGCCGTGAAAATGCCCCACACCGTCAAGGGCAGCCGCATCAACGTCATGCCGCGGGTGCGCGCCTGCAGCACCGTCACCACGTAGTTCAGTCCGCCCATGGTGAAGCCGATGATGAACAGGATCAGGGACGACATCATGAGAATGATGCCCCAATCCTGCCCGGGCGTTCCGGAGAGGATCGCCTGCGGCGGGTACAGCGTCCAGCCGGCGCCGGTCGGGCCGCCGGGCACGAAGAATGTCGAGGCCAGCACCAGGACTGCGAGCAGGTAGACCCAGTAGCTCAGCATGTTCACATACGGGAAGACCATGTCGCGGGCGCCGACCATCAGCGGGATCAGGTAGTTGCCGAAGCCGCCCAGGAACAATGCCGTGAGCAGGTAGATCACCATGATCATGCCGTGCATGGTGATGAACTGGAGGTACTGGTTGGCATCGATGAAGGAGAAGGTGCCGGGGAATCCCAATTGCAGTCGCATCAGCCACGACAGCGCCAGGGCCACCAGCCCGATCGCCGAGGCTGTCAGCGCGTACTGAATGGCGATCACCTTGGCGTCCTGCGAGAAGACGTACCGTGTCCACCAGCTCCTCGGATGATAGAGCTCGACATCAGGTACTTCGGCAGGCGGAATGCCGGCGACGGTATCATATGGGACATCGACCATAGAAATATCTCCTCGGTCGTTTCCTTCGGGGACAATGAGCTGGTCTCACGCACCCGATCTATTTTCCCAGCGGCACCTTCTTACTTACCGCCGGATTGGTACGTCGCCTTCACGACGGCTTTTGCCGGCGACAAGTCTGCGAACGTTTTCTGCTGCTCCAGCCAGGCGTGATATTCGCCCTCGTCGTCGACGATCACCTTGGCACGCATTTGATAGTGCGCAGCGCCGCAAAGCTCCGCGCAGAGAACGTCGAACGTTCCGGTTCGGATCGGCTTGATCCAGAAGAAGGTGACCATGCCTGGGACCATGTCCATTTTGGCCCGGAATTCGGGCACGTAGAAATCGTGCAGGACATCAACCGAGCGGAGAAGAATCTTGACCGGCTTTCCCACTTGAAGGTGCAGATCGCCGTTCTCGATCACGACGTCGTCCTGCGCGTGCGGATCGTCGCGATTGAGTCCCAACGGATTGTCGGAACCGATGTTGCGGACATCGGATGTGCCCAATCGCCCATCCTTGCCCGGAAGGCGGAAGCTCCATTGCCATTGCTGGCCCATCACCTCGACCTCGGTGGCATCCGCAGGCACCGTCACGAACTGGTGCCAGACCACGAGGCCGGGCGCCAGCATGGCCGCGACGCCGACGCCGGTCCCGACGCTCAGCCACCATTCGAGCTTTTTGTTTTCCGGATTGTAGTCAGCCCGTCTTCCCTCTTTGTGGTGAAAGCGGAAGACGCAATAGGCCATGAAGGCGATGACCGCGACGAAAACGAAGCCCGTGATCCAGAACGTGATGTTGATGGTGTGGTCGATATACGCCCAGTCGGTGGCGATCGGCGTCCACCACCACGGGCTGTAGAGGTGAAACAGCACCGAGCCGATCGCGACCAGAAGCAGTATCAGTGCGACAGCCATCCTGATCCATCCTTGCCATCGAAGGCTGCGGATACGATTCCAGGGCGGAGCTCACGTCTGTCGCGATGGCTGACTAAGTTGGCATCTACGTTGGCATGTTCGCCATCGCCGCGCCTCTTGCTTCGCCCATTCCACCGGTCGCAAAATCAAGAAAAGGTCGCGACCGTCAATTTCATCGGAGCTTTGGGTGTCTGCGTTTTAAAATGATCCCCGCCGAACCCGGCGTCAATAGCGCATGCTGGAGTTCATTTGGCGCGGACGAACTGTGCACTGCCGCGCAAGACGATGGGCGTCAGTCGCCGGACTTGTCGGGTTGCGCAGCGCACAAATCCGCGCGGATGCACGATCACCCAACCGTGAGCACAGCGGTGCGTCGTGCGCGTTAAGCTTGTGCGGGCAGGTCGCGGCGGGTTCCGTCCGGCCAGGGTCGTTTCGCTGAACCTGGGTTGCCGTACTCGGTCCATCGCGTCTCTCGCTCGTGAGGCGGACGCGCGTGGCTGAAAAGCGCGTGGTATCGCCACCGCGGCTTTCAGCACGGGAGGGTGCATTCATGGCCACTCTGTACTCCCACGACCTCATAAGACGGCACGTGTTCGGCGAAGCGGTCTCTTATCCCGTTCGCAAGATCGACCTGTCCGACCTTCGAGAAGCGCTGCGCCTGGGTTGGGAAGATTTCCAGGCAATGCCAAGTCACGCGATCGTCGTATGCGTGATTTATCCCGTTCTCGGCCTCGTCCTGTTCAGGATGGTCCTCGGCCATTCGGTGCTGCCGCTATTGTTTCCGCTAGCGGCCGGATTTGCCTTGATCGGACCCTTTGCCGCGATCGGTCTCTACGAGCTCAGCCGTCGCCGCGAACGCGGCGAGGAGGTCGATGCATGGGACGCGATCAAGGTGCTGCGGGCACCGTCGTTCGGCGCCATGGTCGAGCTCGGCGTGCTCCTGCTCGTCCTGTTCGGGGCCTGGATCGGTGTCGCGAACGCGATCTATGTCTCAATCTTCGGCCACGCGGCAGCCGCGAGCATTCCCGACTTCGCAACGCGCGTGCTGACCACACCGGAGGGCTGGTCGCTCATCATCGTGGGTTGTGGTGTCGGCTTCGTGTTTGCGGTCGTGGCCCTGTGCGTCAGCGTGGTGTCGTTTCCGTTGATGCTCGACCGGCATGCGACTGCGATCGATGCGATCCGCACATCGCTGCGAGCGGTGGCGGCGAATCCGGTTGCGATGGCTGCGTGGGGCCTCATCGTCGCGGCGCTGCTCGTGATCGGCTCGCTACCGCTCTTCGTCGGTCTCGCCGTCGTCCTTCCGGTGCTCGGCCATGCCACCTGGCATCTTTATCGGAGGGTGGTCGAGCCGAATCCAAATCCACCGGACGAGGCGCCGCCGCCCCCGAAGGGAAAGCGCTATGCCGCGGATTTCCCGGCCAATCTCTTCCCGTGGAGCCGCGAGGGCGAGCAGTAACAGCGCAAGGGCCGCGGAGTACTGGATGCCCCGCCTTCGCGAAGGCGGGGCATGACAGTAGAGTAGGGACCAGCTACTTCTGCTGCTGCGGCAGGAAGGTCGGACCGACTGAGCGGATCGGCTTGTTCTCGCTCGGGGGCGTCGTCGGCGTGGAATCCGCCGGTGCAGCCGTCGCCGGTGCGCTCGCCGTAGTCGTAGCCGGAGGTGCACCCTTCTTGCCGTTGGCCGGCGCACCCTTGGTGAGCTGCCGCTGCTGCATCTTCTTGGCGCTCTCTTCGGTGACGATGATGTCACCCTGCTGCTCGACCGCCGCCTTGTCGTCGGCCGATTTCAGCGCGTCCGCCCAGCTCTGGCCCGCGGCCTTGCACGAGCAGGACGGGTTGAACTCGCTGCGGAATTTGAAGGCGTTCGGGAGCGCGGTGTAGGGCTGGCCGCTGACGGAGACCGCCGCGTTCATGTCCTCGCCGGGATTGCGATAGGCGTAGAGCGCAGCGTCTGCCGCCGGGCACAGCGCCTTGCAGGTCCTCTCGTCATCAGGGAAGCGTGCCGGGACGGTGGCGAACGAAACCGGGAAGTAGGCGCCGTCGCAGGTGCGGACACAGACAGTACGATAAGTGCCCGACTGCGGGCCGAGATCGGCGGGCGGTGTGCCGGGTGGAGGATTATTAGGATTGTTGCCGCCGCCAAACAGGTTGCTGAGGAAATTGCCGGGGCCTTGCGACTGCGCGGCGTTGGCATATTGCGGGCCGCAATTGTTCTGCGCGAGCGCGACCAGCACAGATCGGCGCTGGTTGTCGCGGTCGGGGCTGTAGCTGCCAGGACCGCCGGCGCGTAAGCGTTCGAGATTGGAGGTGATCTGGTCGAGATTCGCCCGCATCTGCTGGATCTGGGTGTTGACCGGACCGCATTGCGCCGACTGGTTGTTGAACAGCGAGAAGAAGCCGGAACTGTCGCAGCCCATACGCTTGGCCTGCGAGGTGAGGCGATCGAGCTCGGCCTGCTGGCGGGTCGCTGAATCCTGGTAGCGGCGGATCTGGTCGTCCTTGGCGGGATCGCCGCTGCCGCCGCGGTCGAGCGCGGCAAGCTGGCCTTCCAGCCGCGAGCAGATCGGGTTCGCTCCCGGCGCGGCTTGCGCGGGCGGCGGCGGCCCGGGGGGACCTGATTGTGCGAGAGCGTCAGTGCCGAGGGCGAGCGCGCTGATCAGCGCGGCGCCGGCAAGGATCGAACGGGAGCGAGAGAGAGAAGACAAAAATTCCGGCATATCCGCCATTCTAGCGATGTCACGGCCCCAAACATGGGGCCGGTGCGCGCCCTCCAATACCCGCTTCTCGGGGCATCGTCACGTCGTTTCGGGGGCGGTGATTGGACCTAAGGTCCGCCAGCTCCGACCGAATTCAGCGCTGGCAGGTGATTGCGACGTAATCGTCGCAATGGCCATGGGAGCAATTTGCGCCTGATTTGGGGACGGAGCCGGTAATTTCGTCGGGATCGACCCGGCGGTAGGACGAGGCCTGGGCAAAGTCCCGGGACTGGCAATAGGAGCGGGCGGCGTGCGCGCCGCACTGTTCACCCTTGGCCAGGCACTGGTCGACGCCGTAGCCGTCCGCCTGGTTGGCGATGATGAAGACGCGGGTCTCCGCCGAGGCGCTGGAGGCGGCGATGATGAAGGCACAGCAAAGAAGTGCCGGAAGGGATCGCATGGAAAGCACCGTAGCTTGGGAGGAACCGCCATCACATGAGTAAACTCAAAAGGTTAAGGATGATTAACCCTGGTGGCGGGACGCGGGCGCTTTGAGCAGAGAAAGCGGCTTTTTCGCGGCTCACTTGACGGCAGGCCCGCTTGTGGCCCATATGTTCCGCATGAACGGTCTCCTCGCCATTTGCGCCATTTGCCGCGAGATTACGAGCTAGCGATTCGCTGGCTGGAGCCGTCTTTTCTCAAAACATATTGAGAGCACTGGACGCCCGGCCCGGCCGATAGGGATGGGTTGTCATGGACTTGCGTCTTCACGATACGCTGACGAGGGAAAAGCGCACTTTTGTGCCGCTCGATCCAAAGAACGTCCGCATGTATGTCTGCGGACCGACCGTCTACGACTTCGCCCATATCGGCAATGCGCGGCCGGTGATCGTGTTCGACGTGCTGTTTCGGCTGCTCCGCCACCTCTATGGCGAGGCGCACGTCAAATATGTCCGCAACATCACCGATGTCGACGACAAGATCAACGACCGCGCCGCGCGGGATTTTCCAGGGCTGCCGCTCAACGAGGCGATCGGCAAGGTCACCGAGGAGACGGGGCGGCAGTTTCACGCCGACGTCGACGCACTCGGTGCGCTTCGGCCGAGCGTCGAGCCGCGCGCAACCGAGCATATCGGCGAGATGCGCGAGATCATCGAAAAGCTGATCGCCGGCGGTTTTGCCTATGTTGCCGAGGACCACGTGCTGTTCTCGCCGCAGGCCATGAACGCGGCCAATTCCGAGCTGCCTCGCTATGGCGCGCTGTCCAATCGCTCGCTGGACGAGATGGTCGCCGGTGCCCGTGTCGATGTCGCGCCCTACAAGCGAGGGAACACCGACTTCGTGCTGTGGAAACCGTCAAAGCCCGGCGAGCCGTCATGGCCGTCGCCGGCCGGCATCAAGGCAGAGGGGCGCCCGGGCTGGCACATCGAGTGCTCGGCCATGGCCTGGAAGCATCTCGGCACGCATTTCGACATTCACGGCGGCGGCATCGATCTCGTGTTTCCGCATCACGAGAACGAGGTCGCGCAGAGCTGCTGCGCGTTCCACCAGTCGCGCATGGCGAACTATTGGATGCACAACGGCTTCCTCCAGGTCGAGAGCGAGAAGATGTCGAAGAGCCTCGGCAACTTCATCACCATCCGCGACCTGCTTGCGGATTGGCCGGGTGAGGTGCTGCGTCTGAACATGCTCAAGACGCATTACCGTTCGCCGATCGACTGGACCCTGAAATCGCTGGAGGAGAGCGGCAAGACGCTCGACGACTGGTATCGTGTCGCGGCGGACGTTCCGCCCGGCAAGCCGGCCACGTCGGTGATCGAGCCGTTGCTGGACGACCTCAACACGCCGCAGACCATCGCGGCGCTGCATGGTCTGCGCAACGCGTCCGACGCCGCCGGCCTGGCGGCGTCACTGCGGCTGCTTGGCTTCCTGTCCGAAACTGCGGCGCAGTGGGAGGGACGGAAGCGGCAGGCAAGTGGTGTCGATGCCAGCGAAATCGACCGTTTGATCTCGGAGCGCACGGCGGCACGTGCGCGGAAAGACTTCAAGGAGTCCGACCGCATCCGCGATCAGCTCGCCGCGATGGGCGTTGCGATCAAGGACTCCAAGGAGGGCACGACCTGGGAGATCGCGCGATGAGCCGTCCCGATACGCCTTTTCCCAGGCACTGGCTTTACTACATCGTGCTGAAGATTCTGCTCCTTGCCGGCGCGGTTGCGCTGGCGCTGAAACTGTACGGAATGTGGTGACGATCATGGGACAGACTTTGCCGAAGCCCGCGCTGCGGCCGTTCCTGCCGGCCGACGTCCCGGTCGTTGCCGCGATCTTCGCATCCGCGATCGAGGAGCTGACCGGCGACGACTACAGCGAGGCGCAGCAGGAAGCCTGGATGGCGGCTGCGGAGGAGGACGAGTTCGGCCGCCGGCTCGCCTCCGACCTGACGCTGGTCGCAACGCTCGATGGATCGCCGGTCGGCTTTGCCTCGCTGCGGGGCAACGATCACATCAGTATGCTCTATGTGCATCCGGCGGTGAGCGGCCAGGGCATCGCGACCCTGCTGGTCGATGCGCTGGAGAAGCTTTCCGGCGGCCGCGGCGCCACGAGCCTGACGGTCGATGCCAGCGACACCGCGCAGGGCTTCTTCGCCAAGCGCGGCTATACCGCCCAGCAGCGTAACAGCGTGACGATCAACGACGAATGGCTCGCCAACACCACCATGAAGAAGACGCTCGGAGCGCCGCAATGAGCAAGGAGCGCCTCTATCTGTTCGATACCACGCTGCGTGATGGCGCGCAGACCAACGGTGTCGATTTCACGCTTGCCGACAAGCAGGTCATCGCGCAGATGCTGGACGAGCTCGGCATCGACTATGTCGAGGGCGGCTATCCCGGCGCCAATCCGCAAGATACGGAATTCTTCGCCGAGAAGCCGAAGTTCGCGCAGGCGCGCTTCACCGCCTTCGGCATGACGCGGAGGGCGGGGCGATCGGTGTCGAACGACCCCGGCGTCGCCGCGCTGCTGGAAGCGAAGGCGGACGCGATCTGCTTCGTCGCAAAATCCTCCGCCTATCAGGTGCGCGTCGCGCTCGAGACGACGAAAGAAGAAAACCTCGCCTCGATCCGCGACAGCGTCAGCGCCGCCAAGAAGGCCGGTCGCGAGGTGATGCTCGATTGCGAGCATTTCTTCGACGGCTACAAGGAGGATGCGGATTTCGCGCTCGCCTGCGCGAAGGCAGCCTATGAGGCCGGCGCGCGCTGGGTGGTGCTGTGTGACACCAATGGCGGCACCATGCCGCACGAGGTCGAAAGCATCGTCACCGAGGTGATCAAGCACATCCCCGGCGATCACGTCGGCATCCATGCCCATAACGATACCGAGCAGGCGGTGGCGAACTCGCTCGCAGCCGTGCGCGCTGGCGCGCGCCAGATCCAGGGCACGCTCAACGGACTTGGCGAGCGCTGCGGCAACGCCAATCTCTGTTCGCTGATCCCGACCTTGAGGTTGAAGAAGGAGTTTGCCGATGTCTTCGAGATCGGCGTGACCGGCGAGAAGCTGGCAAGCCTCGTCAAGGTTTCGCGCACGCTCGACGACATGCTCAACCGCGCGCCGAACCGGCACGCGCCTTATGTCGGCGAGAGCGCCTTCGTCACCAAGACCGGCATTCACGCCTCCGCCGTGCTGAAGGATCCGCAGACCTATGAGCATGTGGCGCCGGAGGCCGTCGGCAATCATCGCAAGGTGCTGGTCTCCGACCAGGCCGGGCGCTCCAACGTCATCGCCGAGCTCGATCGCGCCGGGATTGCCTACGAGAAAAGCGATCCGAAACTGACGCGGCTGGTCGAGGAGCTGAAGGAGCGCGAGGCGCAGGGCTACGCCTATGAATCCGCCAACGCCTCGTTCGAGCTGCTGGCGCGCCGCACGCTCGGCAAGGTGCCGCACTATTTCGAGGTCGAGCAGTTCGACGTCAATGTCGAGCAGCGCTACAACGCGCTTGGTGAGCGCGTCACCGTTGCGCTCGCCGTGGTGAAAGTCGACGTCGCCGGCGAGCGCCTGATCTCGGCGGCGGAAGGCAACGGCCCCGTCAACGCGCTCGACGTCGCGCTGCGCAAGGACCTCGGCAAGTACCAGAAATACATCGAAGGGTTGAGGCTGATCGACTACCGCGTGCGTATCCTCAACGGCGGCACCGGCGCGGTCACGCGCGTTCTGATCGAGAGCGAGGACGAGAACGGCGACAGCTGGACCACGGTCGGCGTGTCGCCCAACATCATCGACGCCTCGTTCCAGGCGCTGATGGATTCGGTGATCTACAAGCTCGTGAAGTCAGGCGCGCCGGCGTAAGACCCGCGACGGCCGTCATACCCCGCGAAAGCGGGGTATCCAGTACGCCGCGGCTTCTCAGTAGCTCTCGGGCGTCTCGGAATACTGGATCGCCCGGTCGAGCCGGGCGATGACAGCGGAGGTGAGGAGGGGACGAAGACATGATCGACCACATCTCCGTCGGCGTCAGCGATCTCGATCGCTCCGCAAAATTCTATGAGGCGACACTTGGCACCCTCGGGCTCACGCGGCTCGTGACGCGGCCGGGGACGGTCGGTTTCGGCAAGGCCTATCCGGAATTCTGGATCAATTTGCGCGCCGGCATGCCGCCCGTAGCACGGGAGAGTGGCGTCCACATCTGCCTGCGGGCGAAGTCGACTGTCGAAATCGATGCGTTTCACACCGCAGCGCTTGCGGCGGGCGGCGCTTCCGACGGTGCGCCGGGCCTCCGCCCGCATGACCGCGTGCGCTATTACGCGGCCTTCGTTACCGATCCCGACGGCAATCGCATCGAGGCGGTGACGTTTCCGAGCGAATAAGATTATCGTTTGAGCATGATCTTTTCGGAAAACCGCTTCACACTTTTCCGGATCATGCTCTACAGCTTCCGCGCAACTTCCGGCGCGAGGTTCTTCTCCGCCTCGGCCACCTGCGCGGCAGCCGCCTTCAGTTTCGGCAGGATATCCTCGACCTTGTCGGCCATGAGGATGTCGACGTTGAAACCGGCGCGGATGAATTCCGTCTGGCGCATGTGCGACAAGAGCGAGAACAGTGGCTCCCAGAAATTGTCGATATTGGCGAGCAGCACGGGCTTGGCGTGACGGCCGAGCTGCTTCCAGGTGAGTTGCTCGACCAACTCCTCCAGCGTGCCGATGCCGCCGGGCAGCGCCACGAAGGCGTCGGAGCGTTCAAACATCAGCCGCTTGCGCTCGTGCATGTCGGGCGTGACGACCATCTCCTGCACGCGGGTCAGCGCATTCTCGCGCATCCGCAGGAAGTCAGGGATGATGCCGGTGACGGTGCCGCCGTGGTCGAGCACGGAGGTTGCGACTGCGCCCATCATGCCGAGCGCGCCGCCGCCATAGACGAGGCGGACGTTGCTCTCCGCGAGCGCCTTGCCGAGCGCCTTGGCGCCTTCGATGAAACGGGGATTGGTTCCTGGGCCGGAGCCGCAATAGACACAGACGGTTTTTAGAGTGCTCATTGAACCCATGATGCATTGCAGCGAAAGGGCGTCAAGTCCAATCGGTGATTCGCAAGCCCCCGGGACTCTACCGGTAAATCACGACAAACAATCGAGAATAGCCGTCTGGTGGGGTGCGCGGCTGGCCCGAAGCCTCTATATGAGGGCGAAATCGGTTAATCGCAAACGGGCTCGCATCCGGCGGGTCTTCCAAGGTTGTCTATGGCTCACCCTCATTCGTCCCCTGCCGGCGGCGACGTCCCTGATGCCGCGCGCAGCTCCGCGGAGCGGGCGACCCTGGCTGGAACGCTGGCGCATCTGTGGCCCTATATCTGGCCGAGCGACCGCATCGACCTGAAGATGCGCGTGGTCTGGTCGATGGTGCTGCTGCTCATCGCCAAGCTCATCACGCTATCGGTGCCCTTCACCTTCAAATGGGCGACCGATGCGCTGACCGGCGCGAACACGGCGCCGGTGGAAGCCTCCAACTGGCACCTCTGGGTGATCGCTTCGCCGCTGGTCCTCACCGCAAGCTACGGCGCGACGCGTATCTTGATGGCGGTGCTGACGCAGTGGCGCGACGGCATCTTCGCCCGCGTCGCCATGCACGCGGTGCGTAAGCTCGCCACCATCACCTTCATCCACATGCACGAATTGTCGCTGCGCTTTCACCTCGAGCGCAAGACCGGCGGCTTGACGCGCGTACTCGAGCGCGGCCGCGAGGGCATCGAGGTCATCGTGCGCATGGTGATCCTGCAGCTCATCCCGACCATCGTCGAGGTGTCGCTCTTGATGGCCGTGCTGTTCTGGCAGTTCGACTGGCGCTACGTGGTCGCGACCCTGATCACCGTCGTGATCTACATGTACTACACCTACATCGCCACCGAATGGCGGATCGGCATCCGCCGCAAGATGAACGATTCCGACACCGAGGCGAACACCAAGGCGATCGACTCGCTGCTCAACTACGAGACCGTGAAATATTTCGGCGCCGAGGCGCGCGAGGCGCAGCGCTATGACCGTTCGGTCGAGCGCTACGAGGAGGCGAGCGTCAAGACCTACACCTCGCTCGCGGTGCTCAACACCGGCCAGGCCGTGATCTTCACCATGGGACTTACGGCAACCATGCTGATGTGCGCGATCGGCGTACGAAGCGGGCGCAACACGGTCGGCGATTTCGTGCTGGTCAACGCCATGATGATCCAGCTCTACCAGCCCCTGAACTTCATGGGCATGGTCTATCGCGAGATCAAGCAGGCGATCATCGACATCGAGAAGATGTTCAACGTGCTGTCGCGGGAGGCCGAGATCAAGGACGCCCCGGACGCCAAGCCGCTGGTGGTGTCCGCAGGCGCCGTGCGCTTCGAGGACGTGCGTTTTGCCTATGAGACGGCGCGGCCGATCCTCAAAGGCATCAGCTTCGAGGTGCCGGCCGGGAAGACGGTTGCGATCGTGGGGCCGTCTGGCGCCGGCAAGTCGACGATCTCGCGGCTCCTGTTCCGCCTCTACGACGTCTCCGGCGGCAAGATCCTGATCGACGGCCAGGACATCCGCGATGTCACCCAGGGCTCGCTGCGCGCCTCCATCGGCATGGTGCCGCAGGACACCGTGCTGTTCAACGACACCATCCGCTACAACATCCGCTACGGCCGGTGGGATGCGAGCGATGCGGACGTGGAGCAGGCGGCGCGGCTCGCGCAGATCGACAATTTCATCCGCATGGCGCCGAAGGGCTATGAGACCCAGGTCGGCGAGCGCGGCCTGAAGCTTTCCGGCGGCGAGAAGCAGCGCGTGGCGATCGCGCGCACCGTGCTGAAGGCACCGCCGATCCTGGTGCTGGACGAGGCGACCTCGGCGCTCGACAGCCACACCGAGCACGAGATCCAGGGCGCGCTCGACCGCGTCTCGAAAAATCGCACCTCGCTGGTGATCGCGCACCGGCTTTCGACCATTGTCGGCGCCGACGAGATCATCGTGCTCGACCAGGGCCGCATCGCGGAGCGGGGGACGCATGCCAGCCTGCTGGCGTTCGGCGGGCTCTATGCCAGCATGTGGAACAGGCAGCGCGAGGCGGAGGCCGCACGCGAAAAGCTCGCCAAGATCGCCGAGTCCAGCGAGGCACCGAACCGCGAGCCGCCGCCGGTCGATGACGTCCTCACGACGCCGGCGGCCGCCGAGTGACCTTGTCTATGGTCCCAACTCTGGCCTAAACCTCTCCCGCGCGCGAGATGACCGCGCGCCAGCAACCCCAGGCGGCAGATAGCGATGTCCATTCTCGATTCGATCCAACGGCAGATCCCGCCGATCCACAAGGAAGGCTATCCCTTCATCGGCATCTTCGCGCTGGTGAGCCTCCTCCTGTTCTGGCTCTGGTCGCCCCTGGGGTGGATCGGCACCGTGCTCACGGTGTGGTGTGCGCTGTTCTTCCGCGACCCCGTCAGGGTGACGCCGGTGCGCGAGGGGCTCGTGGTATCGCCGGCCGATGGGCGGGTCTCGATGATCACGATGGCGCTGCCGCCGGCTGAGCTCGGGCTCGGCGACCGGCCGCTGCCGCGGGTCTCGATCTTCATGAGCGTGTTCAACTGCCACGTGAATCGTGCCCCGATCGCAGGCCGCATCGACCGCATCGCCTACCGGCCCGGCCTGTTCATCAATGCCGAGCTCGACAAGGCGAGCGAGGACAATGAGCGCAACTCGCTGGTGATCTCCTCGGCGCAAGGGCGGATCGGCGTCGTCCAGATCGCCGGCCTCATCGCCAAGCGCATCGTGTGCTTCGTCAAGGAGGGCCAGTCGATCGGCGCCGGCGAGCGGTTCGGTCTGATCCGCTTTGGCTCGCGACTCGACGTCTATCTGCCGCTCGGCACCCGGGCGCTGGTCTCGGAAGGCCAGACCGCGATCGCCGGCGAGACGGTTTTGGCCGATATTGTCGCTGACGACACCGGCCGGTCCTACCGCGCCAATTAACTATTACAGCGGCGAAAGGTCCCGCGGGCGCATTGGCGGGAGGCGGGGCGGCTTGCTATATCTCGGGGAAGCGAGGTCAAAGCCATGACGCCCTACGACTTCAAGAATCCCGACGTGCGCCGCCGGCGGTTCCGCCCGATTCCGGTGCGGATGCTGGTGCCCAACGTCATTACACTGCTGGCGATCTGCGCCGGATTGACCTCGATCCGGCTGTCGATCGAAGGGCGGATGACGCTTGCGGTCTATGCGATCGTGTTCGCCGCGGCCCTCGACGGCATCGACGGCCGCATCGCGCGGATGATCAAGGGCCAGTCGAAATTCGGCGCCGAGCTCGACAGCCTCGCCGACTTCGTCAATTTCGGCGTGGCGCCCGGCCTGATGCTGTATTTCTGGCAGCTTCACGAGCTGCGCAACGCAGGCTGGATCGCGGCCATGGTGTTCGCGATCTCCGGCGGCTTGCGGCTCGCGCGCTTCAACGCCACCATGGACGATCCCAACAAGCCGCCGTTTGCCTCGAATTACTTCACCGGCATTCCGGCGCCTGCCGGTGCGATCACGGTGCTGCTGCCGATCTATGCGGCGTTCCTGGATCTTGGGCGCTGGCCCGCGCCGGTGACGGCCGGCTACACGCTGCTGATCGCCTTCCTGATGGTGTCGCGGCTGCCCGTGTTCTCCGGCAAGACGGTGCGCATGCGTGTGCCGCCGGAGCTGGTGCTGCCGTTGTTCGTCGGCGTGATCTTCTTCATCGCGCTCCTGATCAGCTATCCCTGGTACATCCTGCTGGCTGGCTCGGTGCTCTATCTCCTGGCCCTGCCATTGGGCTGGAGGTCGTATCAGAAGCAGGCGCGTGCGTACGCCGCTGCGTCACCGGGACCGGTCGGCGTCACGCCGCCGGGTGCCGCGCCGACGCTGTCGCCGAACCTGCCGGAACCCCCGCACGACGACCGGCCCGAGCGGCTGCATTAGACGGCGCTCGCGGATATCTGCCATGAAGGCGCGCGCGTTGGGTTGACTCCCGATCTCGGCTATATCGCCTTGGGTCCGCGGCGCATGCGAAACAGCCGTGGCCAACAGGGGAGAGAACGCCGTGACGACATCCGCAACCGGGCCGCTGCCTGCATCCGTCCTCGAAGCGCTCGGCCGCTACGACACGCCGACGATCTGCAACGCCATGGAGATCGTGGCCCCCGAGCGGCGGCTGATCGGCTTCACCACCAAGCCGCTGGTCTGCCCGTTCCCTGATCTGCCGCCGATCGTCGGCTACGCGCGTACGGTGACGATCCGCTCGGTGCTGAAATCCTCGCTTCCCGCGGAAGAGCAGGCCAAGCGCCGCATCGACTATTACGAATATGTCGGCACCGGCCACGGGCCGCGCATCGCCGTGATCCAGGACATCGACGGCGCGGACGTCGGCTACGGCGCGTTCTGGGGCGAGGTGCAAAGTAACGTGCACAAGGCGCTCGGCTGCCTCGGCGTCGTCACCGATGGCTCGATCCGTGATATCCCGCAATGGGCGCCGGGCTTCCAGGCGCTCGCCGGCTCGATCGGCCCGTCACATGCCTGGGTGCATGCGGAAAGTTTTGGCGGCGAGGTGCGGGTCGCCGGCATGACCGTGAAGTCGGATGATCTCATCCACGCCGACCAGCACGGCGCGATCGTGATCCCGCTCGACGTCGCCGCCAAGCTCCCCGAAGCCGCGGAGCTGTGCGGCCGCCGCGAGACTCCGATCCTGGAGATCGCGCGCAGCCCCGACTTCTCGCTGGAGAAGCTGAAGGCCGCGCTGAAGCGCTCGGCGGAGATTCACTGATAGCCTCGGCCGATCGCCTTCACGTTCGCCGCAATATCGTTCGGAAGCAGCGCGGGCGGAGCGAGTTACGCGCAACTCCTCCGGTCGCGACAGGCGTCAGGCTTGCGGCGACCTCCACGATGTCGGCGACCCCACGAAAAATCATATCGACCGCGACATAGACAATCACGAGCAGGCCAACATAGGCGATCCAGCGTTGATGCTGCAGCAGCCTTGCGATGAGTGAGGCGGCTGCACCCATCATCGCAATGGAGAGGGTCAGCCCGAAGATCAGAATCACAGGCTGCTCGCGCGCCGCGCCGGCGACAGCCAGAACGTTGTCGAGCGACATTGAGACGTCCGCGACGACTATCTGCGATATGGCCTGGAAAAGTGTCTTTCCCGGCTCGCGTTTTGTGTCGACCTCGGTGGTGTTGGCGTCTTCATCGCTCGACGACGTGCGCAGCTCGCGCCACATTTTCCAGCACACCCACAACAGCAGGATGCCGCCTGCCAGGAGAAGGCCGACGATCTGCATGATCTGTGTGGTCAATACCGCAAACAGAATGCGAAGCACGGTCGCGGCCAGGACGCCGATCAGAATGGCTTTGCCTCGTTGGGTATCTGACAGGCCGGCCGCAGCAAGGCCGATGACGATGGCGTTATCTCCGGCGAGTACAAGATCGATGACAACGACCTGAAGGAGTGCGGTGAGGGCATCGATGTTGAGGAGTTCGGACATGGGCCACCCGCCTGACTCCAGTCCGACATCGCAGCCCGTAGGCTGCCAGAGGGGCCCGGCCTGGTAACGATCGACTAGGGTCGTGAGACCGAACGCAGCTCGGCCTGTTCCTCAAGGAACAGGGCGGCTTGATCGGGCTCGCCGAATATCGCAGCCGCGCAGCCGATCAGAGTGAGTGCGCCGGCGAAATCCCACAACGTTATATCCGCCGCATTCTCCGGAACGTGCATCATATGCGCAACGATGCCGGTGACGGCGGCTTCCGCGAGGAGCAGGACGCTGAACGCGGGGAGAACGAGTTCCGGCTCAACCGTGCGCAGCGTTAGGATAGCGGGGGCGATGGTGAGGAGGCCGAACAGCGCCAACGTTCCGAACGGCTCCAGCGAGGGAGCGTGTCGCGTGAACCAATCTGGACTGGAGGCAGACATCCTGTCCCTTTCAACGTCCACATGAGGATCAACGGTCGCATCGCAGCCACGCTGTCAGGATAACAAAACGAGGCCCTGCCGGGGAGAGTTCGCGCCGCTCGCGAGGCGTGGCGCAGCGCCGCACACAGAGGCGTGCGCCTGCGCGCGCTAAGCCTTAACTTGACGGGTTTTGCCCCAGGCCAGCCGACTATGGTTAGCAAAGTCTTGCGATCGGAATGGCCTTGCGGCAATTCGCCCGCGCGATGAGCCCGGCGATGTGGCCGGATCGAGGCAGGCCGCACTTAACCTTTACGCGTCTTTAATGGCAGCTCTTTAGGGTTCCTCCAACGCGGTTCGGGGTTGGGCTGCGCCGCCGGCCATGACGGCCGGTGTGTGGCGTGCGGGTTGGAGTCTCCCATGGATATCATGACGGGCGTTGGGCTTGCGGCGGGTTTCGCTGTCATCGCCGTCATGATGATCATGGGTGGCGATCTCCACATGTTCATCTCCGAACATGCGATGATCATCATCTTCGGCGGCTCGATCTCCGCCACCATGATCCGCTTTCCGCTCAGCGCGCTGGTGCACGGCCTCCCGCTCGGCGCCAAGTTCGCCTTCACCATGAGCCGGCTGTCGGCGCACGATCTCGTCGACGAGCTCGCCCGCATCGCCGAGATCGCCCGCAAGCAGGGTCCGGTGGGTCTGGAAAAGGTCGAGACCGACGAGCCGTTCCTCGCCAAGGGCATCCGCTACGTCGCCGACGGCTACGACCTCGACTTCATCCGCGACAATCTCGAGCGCGATCGTGACAATTTCCTCATGCATCTGGACGAGGGCAGCAAGATCTATCGCGCCATCGGCGACTGCGCCCCGGCCTTCGGCATGATCGGCACCCTGATCGGCATGGTGCAGATGTTCGCCAACATGACCGACCCCTCCAAGCTCGGCCCGTTCATGGCGACCGCGCTGCTGGCCACGCTCTACGGGGCGCTGGTTGCGAACCTGTTCTGTCTGCCGATCGCCGACAAGCTGCACGGCAAGCTGCTCGACGAGGAGACTAACCGCACGCTGATCATCGACGGCATCCTGATGATCCGCGACTCCAAGAGCCCGACCCTGGTGCGCGAAATGCTGCTGGCTTACCTGCCGGAGAAGCATCGCCATGCTGAGGGCGAGCCAGTGCCGGCCTGATCAGCCACGCCGGGTTTAGGACATGGCCAAGAAGAAGCGCGGCGATGCACATGGAGGCGGTCACGGCTGGTTCGTGACTTTCGCCGACCTGATGGGCCTGATGATGAGCTTCTTCGTGATGCTCGTCGCGTTCTCCACGCAAGACGCCAACAAGCTCAAGATCGTCGCAGGCTCCATGCGCGACGCCTTCGGCATCCAGAGCGAGGCGCGCTATGCCGGCATCATCGAATCCGACGGCCTGCCCACGCGTCCCAAGCTGAAGAACGTCGATCACATCCAGCCCGAGGACGCCTCCAACACGCCGACCCCGGATCAGCAGGATCGCGACCGCACTTCGGGCGCGAAGATCAAGGTCGATCGCGACTTCGCGCTTGCCGCGGCCTCGCTCCGCCAGGCGCTTCAGGACCTGCCCGAACTCACCGAGATGTCCA
The DNA here is from genome assembly GCF_054185185.1 of Bradyrhizobium sp. UFLA05-153. NCBI lineage: Bacteria > Pseudomonadati > Pseudomonadota > Alphaproteobacteria > Hyphomicrobiales > Nitrobacteraceae > Bradyrhizobium > Bradyrhizobium sp. UFLA05-153. The sequence continues at coordinate 96,752 of NZ_JBBIAM010000005.1, read as the reverse complement.
AGCACATCATGTTCGAGGAGACCAAGCAGGGTCTCAATCTCGAGATCGTCGACCAGGACGGCCGCTCGATGTTTGCCGACGGCTCGAAGGTGCCTTATGACCGCACCCGACGCCTGATCGAGAAGCTGGCGGTCCCGCTCAAGGCGACGCCGCTGCGCGTCTCCATCGTCGGCCATACCGCCGCAGGCTTCGTGCCGAGCCGCAGCGACTACGGCGCCTTCGACCTCTCGGCCGACCGTGCCAATGCGGTGCGCCAGATCCTCGAGCGTGAGGGGCTGCCGCCCTCGCACATCTTCGCCGTGTCCGGCAAGGCGGACAGCCAGCCGCTGTTTCCCGACGATCCCTCGCTGGCCGCCAATCGCCGCGTGACCATCACCCTGATGCGCGAAGATCCGCCGCTGCCGCCGAACCTGAAGCCCTAAATTCCTTGCGTTACCATTTTACCTGAGGCATGTCGTCGCGCGGCGATGACCGTGGCTGCTCCGTCAGAGCATCCGCGCCGGCGCCTGCTATGCTGGGGCGATTGACAGGCGCGCAGGAAGCGTCAAAAGGCGCCGGATCAATTTCAGGGAAGAAGCGTTTTCCACCCCTATGACGGCGAGCATCACCACGACCGAAGGCCAAGAGACCACGGCCCATGCGGGCTTTTGGGCCCTGACGCTCGGAAGCATCGGCGTCGTCTTCGGCGATATCGGCACCTCGCCGCTCTACGCATTCCATGAGGCGGTCAGGGGCGCGGCCCATGGCGAGCCGGTCTCGCGGGTCATCGTGCTCGGCGTGCTCTCGCTGATCCTGTGGGCGCTGCTGATCGTCGTTACCGCCAAATATGTCCTGCTGCTGCTGCGCGCCGACAACAACGGGGAGGGCGGCACGCTTTCGCTGATGGCGCTCGGCCAGCGTGCGCTCGGGCGTCGAAGCTGGTTCCTGCTCGCGCTCGGCGTCGTCGGCGCCTCCATGTTCATCGGCGATTCCATGATTACGCCGGCGATTTCGGTACTGTCGGCGGTCGACGGTCTGAAGCTCGCGACGCCGGCTTTCGAGCACTATGTCGTGCCGCTCACCGTCTTCATCCTCGTGGTGCTGTTCGCAGTCCAGAGCAAGGGCACCGCGCTGGTTGCCTCCGCCTTCGGGCCGGTCATGGTGGTCTGGTTCACCTGCCTCGCGGTGATGGGCCTCGTTCACATCGCCGACGATCCGTCGGTGCTGGCGGCGATCAATCCCTATTACGCGCTGCAATTCCTGCTGACGCACGGCACGATCGGGCTTGTGACCCTCGGCGCGGTATTTCTCGCGGTCACCGGTGGCGAGGCGCTCTATGCCGATCTCGGCCATTTCGGCCGCAAGCCGATCCAGTCGGCCTGGCTGTTCTTCGTGCTGCCCGCGTTGCTGATCAACTATTTCGGACAGGGTGCACTGGTGCTGTCCGATCCCAGCGCGATCGAACATTCCTTCTATCGCATGGTGCCCGAGCATCTGGTGCTGCCGCTGGTCGGACTTGCGACCGTGGCGACCGTGATCGCGAGCCAGGCCGTGATCACCGGCGCCTATTCGCTGGTCTATCAGGCAGTACAGCTTGGCCTCTTGCCGCGCTTCGCGGTCCGCTACACCTCCGAGTCTCACGCCGGCCAGATCTATCTGCCGCGCGTGAACCGGCTGCTGCTGATCGGTGTGATGCTGCTGGTGCTGCTGTTCCGCACCCCCGGCGGGCTGGCCTCGGCTTATGGCATCGCGGTGTCCACCACCATGGTCGCCGACGGCATCATGGGCTTCGTCGTGATCTGGAAGCTGTGGAACTGGCGCGCCGCGACCGCAGCGGCAGTGATCCTGCCCTTCGTCGTAGTCGACATGACCTTCTTTGGCGCCAATCTGCTCAAGCTGCTCGAAGGCGCCTGGGTGCCGCTGTTGTTCGGCGCCTGCATGGCCGCGACGATCTGGACCTGGCGGCGGGGCACGGGAATTCTGCTCCAGAAGACCCGCCGCATCGAGGTGCCGCTGGACGATTTGATCCGGAGCCTGGAGAAGCGGCCGCCGCACATCGTCAAGGGCACTGCGGTGTTCCTCACCAGCGATCCCGCCTTCGTGCCGACCGCGCTCTTGCACAATCTCAAGCACAACAAGGTGCTGCACGAGCACAACGTGATCCTGACGATCGAGACCGCGCACACGCCGCGGGTCGATCTCTCGGAGCGGTTCCGGATGGAGAAGATCAGCGATAAGTTCTCCAAGGTGCGGCTGCGCTTCGGCTTCATGGAACAGCCGAACGTGCCCAAGGCGCTGGCGATTGCGCGCAAGCAGGGCTGGCAGTTCGACATCATGTCGACGTCGTTCTTCGTGTCGCGCCGCTCGCTGAAGGCCTCGGCACAGTCGGGCATGCCGCTGTGGCAGGATCACATGTTCATCGCGCTCAGCCGGTCCGCCAACGATGCCACAGATTACTTCCAGATTCCGACCGGACGGGTGGTTGAAGTTGGCACCCAAGTCACTATTTGACGAAATTGGCGGACTTATGCGATTTTTGCATGGCAAGGGCCCAAAATCGCGCTAGGCTATGCCGGTAGCGCAGGACTATAAGCCGCGCGCTCTCTGCCGCCATTGTGCAGTGAAGCATTTTTAGAGGCCAACAGTCTCTCCCATGACCAGTGAAGTCGCAGTTCCCGCCCCGGAAACGGTGGCGGCCAATGGGCATGGCGATGCCCACACCACCGCCGGCTTCGGCGCGCTGACGCTTGGCAGCATCGGCGTCGTCTACGGCGATATCGGCACCAGCCCGCTTTACGCGTTCCGCGAGGCGGTCACGGCGGCGTCGGGCGCGGAGGGCGTGCCCACGACGGTCGCTGTGCTGGGGGTGGTCTCGCTGATCCTGTGGGCGCTCGTCATCGTGGTGACGCTGAAATACGTCGTGATCCTGCTCCGCGCCGACAACAACGGCGAGGGCGGCACGCTCGCCTTGATGGCGCTGGCCCAGCGCGCGGTCGGCACGGGCGGGGCGACCATCGTCCTGCTCGGCATCATTTCCGGTGCGCTGTTCTACGGCGATGCCGTGATCACGCCGGCCGTCTCCGTGCTGTCAGCCATCGAAGGCATGAAGGACGTCACGCTGACGTTCGAGCCTTACATCGTCCCGTTGACCGTGGTGATCCTGGTCTGCCTGTTCGCCGTGCAATCGCGCGGCACGGCCCGCGTCGCGGCATTCTTCGGTCCTGTGATGTGCGTCTGGTTCGCGGTGATCGCGGTGGCGGCGATCGGTCCGATTCTCCGGCAGCCGCAGGTGCTGTTCGCGCTGAACCCGCTCTACGCGGTGTCCTTCATGCTCCACCACGGCATCATCGGGTTCGTCACGCTGGGCGCGGTGTTCCTGGCGGTCACCGGCGCCGAGGCGCTCTATGCCGACCTAGGCCATTTCGGCAAGCGGCCGATCCAGACCGCCTGGCTGTTCATCGTGCTGCCGTCGCTGGCGCTGAACTATCTGGGGCAGGGAGCTCTCGTCCTGGACGACCCCGGCGCGATCGTGAGCCCGTTCTTCCAGTTGTTTCCGCAAGGCTGGCTCCGCGGCAGCATGGTCGTGCTCGCCACTTTGGCCACCGTGATCGCCAGCCAGGCCGTCATCACCGGCGCCTATTCGCTGACGCGCCAGGCGATCCAGCTCGGGCTGCTGCCGCGATTTGAAATTCGCCATACCTCCGAGGCCCATTCCGGCCAGATCTTCATCCCGCGCATCAACCAGCTGCTGCTGGTTGCCGTGATCCTGATGGTGCTCTTGTTCCGTTCTTCCAGCGCTCTGGCGTCGGCTTACGGCATCGCCGTCACCGGCACGATGGTGGTCACGGGCATGATGGGCTTTGTCGTGATCTGGAAGGCCTGGAGGTGGTCGCCGCTTGCTGCTGCGGCTCTGATCGCTCCGTTCCTCTGCCTCGACTTGACCTTCCTGGCGGCGAACCTGCTCAAGGTGTTCGAGGGCGGCTGGGTGCCGCTGGCGCTCGGCGCGCTCATGATCCTCCTGATGTACACGTGGCGACGCGGCAGCCGGCTCTTGTTCGAAAAGTCGCGCAAGCTCGAGTTCCCGCTCGCCGACCTCGTGGCGATGCTGGAGAAGCGGCCGCCGCAGCGGGTGCCCGGAACGGCCGTGTTCCTCACCTCCGACCCGCTGAGCGCGCCGACCGCGCTCATGCATAGTCTGAAGCACTACAAAGTGCTGCATGAGAAGAATGTCATTCTCACCATCGAGACCGCAACGACCCCGCGCATCGATCCGTCCGAGCGCGTCAAGCTGGAGCAGGTCAGCCCGACCTTCTCCAAGGTGACGCTGAAGTTCGGCTTCATGGAATCGCCCAACGTGCCCAAGGCGCTGGCGATCGCCCGCAAGCTCGGCTGGCAGTTCGACATCATGTCGACCTCGTTCTTCCTGTCGCGCCGGGCGCTGAAGCCCGCCGCCCATTCGGGCATGCCGCGCTGGCAGGACCGCCTGTTCATCTCGCTCAGCCGCTCGGCGAACGATGCCACCGACTATTTCCAGATCCCGAGCGGGCGGGTGGTCGAGGTCGGAACGCAGGTGACGATCTAAAGCTCCGCTTCAATGCCCTGCGATTTAGCTTTAAGTTCCGGGATATCGCTCAAGCCTTTGTAGCGCTTGATTTTCGCGTGCCGAGAGGCGAGGTTGCCGCCGGCCGGGGCAGCCCGGCCTAACGCGGCCGTTCTGGAGGATGAAGTGGCAAACCAGGTGCAAGATCTGACCCCGGACGAGGTCGCCAAGGGTGTGAGCGAGGGGCGCTATCTGCTCGTCGACGTCCGTGAGCCCAACGAGGTTGCCGCGGAGGCCTATCCCTATGGCGTCGTCGTGCCGCTCTCGACCTTCGACCCCAAGGCGATCCCCGATCCGCAAGGAAAGGACGTCGTGTTCGCCTGCCGCTCCGGCAAGCGCTCGGTGACGGCCTCGCTCGCCGCGCAGGCGGCGGGGCTTGCCTACGACAAGCATCTTGCAGGCGGCATGCTCGGCTGGAAGTCGGCGGGCCTCCCCACCAAGGTCGGTGGCTGATCTAAGCCGATGTCGTCCAAGAGCTCCTCCCTGAACAAGGTCTTCGCCGACCTTCCCGTCACCATCTTCGAGGCGATGTCGCAGGCCGCGCGCGACAATGCCGCCATCAATCTCGGTCAGGGCTTTCCCGACGATCCCGGCCCCGAGGACATCCGCCGCGCCGCGGCCGATGCCTCGGTGCATGGCTACAACCAGTACCCGTCGATGATGGGCATCCCCGAGCTGCGCCAGGCGATCGCGACCCATTACGGGCACTGGCACGGGTTGAAGCTCGATCCGATGAGCGAGGTCATGGTGACCTCCGGCGGCACCGAGGCCCTGACCTCGGCGATCCTCGCGGTGGTGCAGCCCGGCGACGAGGTCGTCTGCTTCCAGCCGGTCTATGATTCCTATTTGCCGATCATCCGCCAGGCCGGCGGCATTCCGCGCCTGGTGCGGCTCCAGCCGCCGCACTGGCGGCTGGACGAGGACATGCTGAAAAGCGTGTTCAATTCAAAGACCAAGGCGGTCCTGTTCAACAACCCCTTGAATCCATCCGCCGTCGTCTTTCCGCGCGAGGACCTCGAACTGTTGGCGCGCTATTGCCAGGAGTTCGACGTCATCGCGATCTGCGACGAGGTCTGGGAGCACGTCACCTTCGACGAGCACAAGCACATCCCGCTGATCACCATCCCCGGCATGCGCGAGCGCACCATCAAGGTCGGCTCGGCCGGCAAGATCTTCTCGCTGACCGGCTGGAAGATCGGCTTCGTCTGCGCCGCGCCGCCCTTGCTGAGGGTGGCCGCCAAGGTGCACCAGTTCCTGACTTTCACTACTGCGCCGAACCTGCAGGCCGCCGTCGCCTATGGCCTCGGCAAGCCGGACGAGTATTTCGTCTCGATGCGCAAGGATCTGGCGAGGAGCCGGGATCGTCTGACCAAGGGCCTGGAGAGCCTCGGCTTCCCCGTGCTGAAATCGCAAGGCACCTACTTCCTCACCGTGGACCTGTCGCCGCTCGGGCTCAACGAGAGCGATACCGAGTTCTGCTGGCGCATCGTGAAAGATTACAAAGTTGCGGCGATCCCGGTGTCGGCGTTCTACGAGCAGGACCCCGTGACCTCCGTGGTGCGCTTCTGCTTTGCCAAGAAGGACGAGACGCTCGACACCGCGCTGGAGCGGCTGTCGGACGCGGTGCGCGGGCGCAAGAGGTAGATCTGAGATGACGAACGTCAGCCGCTCCTGGCTTTGCCGTGGTTTCGCAATCGCCGCAGCGCTGACGTTGCTCTCCGCTCCCGCAGGGGCCGAGGAGCGCGTCGTCAACTTCTACAACTGGTCCAACTACATGGCGCCGGATGTCCTTGACAACTTTACCAAGGAGACCGGCATCAAGGTGGTCTACGACACCTTCGACGCCAACGAGACGCTGGAAACGCGCCTGATGGCCGGCAAATCCGGCTACGACGTCGTGGTGCCCACCGCCTATTTCCTCCAGCGGCAGATCAAGGCGAACATCTTCCAGAAGCTCGACAAGTCGAAGCTGCCCAATCTCGCCAACGCTTGGCCGATGGTGAACCAGCACCTTGCGACCTACGATCCCGGCAACGTCTTTGCCGCGAACTACATGTGGGGCACGACCGGCATCGGCTACAATGTCGCTAAGGTGAAGCAGATACTCGGGCCCGACGCGAAGATCGACAGCTGGGACATCGTCTTCAAGCCGGAGAACCTCGCCAAGTTCAAAGATTGCGGCGTCCACATGCTCGACTCTGCCGACGACATCTTTCCGGCGGCGCTGAACTATCTCGGGCTCGATCCGAACTCGACCAAGCAGGCGGACCTGGAGAAGGCCGCCGACGTCGTCGCCAAGGTTCGCCCGTCCGTGCGCAAGTTTCATTCGTCCGAATATCTCAGCGCGCTCGCGACCGGCGAGATCTGCTTCGTGGTCGGCTGGTCCGGCGACATCATGCAGGCCCGCGCCCGCGCGGCTGAAGCCAAGAACGGCATCGAGATCGGCTATGCGATTCCCAAAGAGGGCGCGCAGATGTTCTTCGACAATCTCGCGATCCCCGCGGATGCCAAGAACGTCGCGGAAGCCTACGAGCTGATCAACTATCTCTACCGCCCGGACGTCGCCGCGAAGAACTCCGACTTCCTGTCCTACGCCAGCGGCAACCTCGCTGCCCAAAAGCTGGTCGACCCGAAGATCCTGGGCGACAAGAACATCTATCCGGACGAGGCGACGCTCGCAAAACTCTTCGTCATCACCGCCCGCGATCCCGCCACCCAGCGGATCATCAACCGGCTCTGGACCAAGTTGAAGACGGGGCGGTAGAGCGGCGGCAACCAAAACCCTGCAAAACAATCCCATGAAAAGTAGAACCGCCACCTCGGGGTTTACCGAGGTGGCGGCGCCTAAGTCGCGATGATGTCTGGCTTAATCGCCCCGCAGGCGCTCAGAACCCGACGCGCAAACCCGCGCGGCCGCTGACCACGTTGGAGTTGTCCGACAGCGCGAGATATTCGGCGGCTGCGTACAGGGTGACGTTGCGGCTGCGCCACTCCAGCCCCAGGCCGCCGAAACCGCCCCAGACGTTGGCTTGCCCCGGCGTCGCGAACGGAATGGCCTGGCCGAGCAGGGCGGCGTTGACGGTGGAGCTGCCGACGCGTTGCGTGCCGAGCACGCCACCAGAGAGGCTGGTGGAGAGCTGGCTCATCGGGCCGAACGCCACGCTGCGGGTCAGCTTCACCTCGCCACGTTCCTCCAGCGTGTTCGCGGTCTGCTCGCCCACCGTCAGCGGCGCGGTGGTGCCGGTCTCGGTGTAGCCGTCGAAGGCGCCGTAGAGATAGCGCACGCGCGCGCTCGGCGTCAGCGTGTAGGTGGCGTCCGCGAGCTGGCCGAGCGCAAAGTGATGACCGAAGGTCAGCTCGGGGCTGACATACCAGCCGTTGAACGAGGCGACGGCGTTCTCGATGCCGCCTGTGACGAGGTTGTTGTTGACGGTGCGCGTCGTGGTGTTGCGCGAGCCGCCGCCCTGGATCGCGCCATGCAGGAAGGACGCGCCGATGTCGTAGCGGGCATAGGCGCCGCCGAACAGCATGTCGGAATCCGCGCTGCCCTGGTTGAGATCGATGCTCGAGCGGGTCTTGCCGCCGCCGAGGAAGAGGCCGGTGCGCAGGTCGGGGCGCGCCGCGAAATCGGCGCCGATCATGCCGCCATAGAACAGATTGGCCGTGCGCAGCAGGACGCCGTCCTGCTGCTGGATGCGCTGGCCGGCAAAGCCGCGGGCCCATACCGTCGTGCCGTCTGCATAGGTCGATGTCGGTGCCTTGAACACCATGGCCTCGCTCGCATAGGCGGACGCACGCGAGGGGATCGCTGCAAAGGCATCGTCGAAACGCGAGGGCGCATCAGGCCCCGCGAAGGCGAGCGGCGCGCTGCTGCCGGACGTGCCACCGGAAAACACCGGCACCGCATCCGACACGCCGCGGGTGAAATCGGCGAGCGAGCGCCAGTTCGCCGCGAAGGAGGTGGGGTCGATGGCGACGGCCTGGTTGCCCGAGACAGCGAACGGCGTGGTGCCGGTCACGGTCGCACCGGTGAGCGTATCGAAAGTCAGGTTGTGGTTGCCGCCGCGGAAGTTGACGGTATCGCCGCTGCCGAGTGAGATGCTGTCGCCGCCCTCGCCAAGTTTGATAGCACTGCCGCCGCCGCCGAGATTGATCGCGCCGATGATGCGCGAGCCCGGCAGAAGCGTCAGAGTGTTTGCAGTGCCCCCAAACTGCAACGCAATGATTCCAGAAATGGTGCCGGAGTTCGTCACGGAGGCGTTGCCGAGGAAGGCGGCGATGCCGTAGGTGCCGCCCGAGATAGTGCCGGAGTTCGTCACGTTCGCGGTGATGGTTTCGATGCCGAAGAAGCTCCCTGAGATGGTGCCGGAATTTGTCACATTGGCGGCGTTGAAGGCGAGGACGCCGTAGCTACCCCCCGAGATGATGCCGGAGTTCGTCACTTTCGCTGTATTGGCGCTGATGCCGGCGCCGCCGCGTCCCGAGATGGTGCCGGAGTTCGTCACATTTGCGGTGTTGGCGCTGATGCTGTTGAAGACCCCCGAGATAGTGCCGGAGTTCGTCACATTCGCAGTGTTGGCGCTGATGCCGTCAAAGCCCCCGGAGATGGTGCCAGTGTTCGTCACATTGGCGATGGTGGTGGCGACGATGCCGGTGCCGCCCGCCGAGATGGTGCCGGAATTCGCCACGTTGGCGGTGTTGGCGAAGACGCCAGATTTGCCCCCAGTGACCGTGCCGCTCGCGGTATTGGTCAACGTCAAGGTCGCCGTATCGATGATGCCGGCCATTGACGCAGAATTCGTGCAGGTCTGGTTGGTGCCGGTGGTGACGCAGGGTGTCTGCGCCTGCGCTTTCGCAAGCGGACACACCAGCAGCGCCAACGCGGCCGCTGCCCACCAGACTTCACTCGCCTTCATTCCCATGTCTCGCATTCTCAAATTTCGTATTTCAAAGTCTCGATATCCAATTTGAAAAGAGTCGATGTGCCGCCTACCACGCATAGCGCACCGTGCCCTTGCCAGCGTAGGAGCGCGTCACGTTGGAGAGCTCGCCCTCGAAGCTTGCTGCCGCCGACCAGCCGTTGAGCCATTTCATTTCGGCGGAGGCGGTGGTGAGAGCGGAGTCGCTTGCGGCGCGTGCGCCGTTGACGACGAAGCTCGCGCCCGGCAGCGCCTGGAACGTCGCGGCGACGGAGTGATCCGGATTGAAGTCGTGCGCCCAGGCGGCGCGGCCGCGCAGGGTGAGGACGCCGTTGGCCATGGCGAAGGACTTGTCGGCACGCAGGCCGAGTTCGCTACGCGCATCGGTGACGCTCTTCGCTGCATAGGCCAGCGCGAAGGCATTGCTGCCCGAGACGACGGACTCTGCGTAGCCCGGCAGGTTGAACGTCGTGAACTGGCCGGCGGCGTAGGGCGTCAGGCCGATGCCGCCGATCCACGGCGCGACAAAGCGATAGCCGCCTTCGAGCCGGCCGCTCCACGCATTCGCGTTAAACTCGGCGCGCAGGCGATCGACGCCGGCGAGCGTCACGGTGCGATCGGTGGTGACGTCCTGCCAGCCATAGGCCAGCGCGGCGGTAATGTAGTTCGGGCCATTGTTGTGGCGGACGTATGCGCCGGCCTGGAACAGGTCGGAGCGGCCACTGCCGCCATTGACCACGGAGAAGCTGGTGCCGCCGCCGGCCAGCGCAAAGCCGGCCAGTGTCTGCGGCGAGAACCAATACTCGGCGCCGGCGGCGGTGCCGAACAGGCGGCTGGTTGCGCTGTTCGAACCTAGCGCGGTGTTGCCGTCTGTGGTCTGCGATCCGGCGAAGCCGGAAGCCCACACGCTCCAGCGCTGCTCGAAGGTCTGGGCCGGTGGCGCCTTGGCCAGCATGGCAAAGGCATCGCGTGCGGCGCCTGTTGGTGTGCTGTCGGCATAGGCCGGCGGCGCGGAGCCGCCGATGTCGCGGCCCGCACCGGAGGGATCGGTGAGCAGGCCCATGAACTGGCCCATGGCCTGGAAGGTGGTCTGCTGCGAGCCAGCGGCCGTTTCGCCCGAAGCCTGCGTCAGGCCGCCGGCCGTCAGCCCGCTATAGACCAGCGAGATGCCGCCATTTGCGTTGAAGGAGTTGATGATGGCATTGCCGACCTTCTGCTGATTGCCGGAAAGGCCGCTGCCCGGCGGCGCAACGAAGTCCAGGATCAGGTTGAGATAGGCGTGGGTGGCGTCATAGCTCACCGTGGTATGGAAGTTCGACGGCAGGTTGGTCTGGACGACAGAACCGAACGTGCCGCTGACGCTGCCGGCGGTCAGGATCGTGTACTGCTTGGCGACGTAGCTGCCATTGGCGTAGACAGCCTGGAGTGTCGATCCGCCGAGCGTCGCCGTGCCCGAGACATTGGCGTAGCTCGACGTCGCCGGATTGATCTGCACCATGTAGAAGGCGCTGGATTGCAGCGCGAGGCTGCCCGCCACGGTCAACGACGAGTTGGCGGTGCCGTTGCCGGCCGCGAGCGTGCCGCCGGCGTTGACGGTCGTGGTGCCCACGGTGCCGCCGCCGCCGAGGGTCGCGCCGCTGTTGACGGTGACGCTGCTCGACGCCGCAATCGATCCGTTCACGACGAGCGCGCCCGCATCGACGATGGTCGCGCCGGTGTAGGTGTTAATGCCCGAGAGCGTCATGGTGCCGGTGCCGACCTTGATCAGCGATGTTCCGGTGAGGCTCCCGTTGCCGGTGAGCACGCCGGTGACATCGGTCGACAAATTGTTGTTGCCGACCGTCAGCTCTGTGCCGTTGAGGTCGAAGCGGCCGCTGCCGGCGATGGAGGCGGCGGTGAGCTTGCCGTCGCTGCCCGGGCCAGGGGTGAAGAAGTTGAACACGGCGGTGGCCGCGGTGTTGATGAGCTGCGCGTTGTCGGGCGTCGAATTGCCGTCGAACAGTACGTTGCCGCTGTTGACGATGATCGCGTTGCCGGCCGTGGAGTGACCGTAGAACGCCAACCGCGCGTTATTGGTGATGGTCGTGTTACCGGCCGTGGTATCGAGGAATGCCAGCGTGCCGGCGGAGATCGTCACGCTGGAAAATGTGTCCGCGCCGGTCAAGGTCAGCGTGCCGGCGCCGGATTTGGTCAGCGCGCCGCCGTTGAGACTTTGGCTGACGGTGAAATTGTTGGCTGCGTCCGCAATGTCGAAGGCGCCGCCATTGGCACCCCAGGTGATGCTGCGCGTCGTGGCGTTGAACGTCGTTCCCGTGATCTGCAAGGTCCCGCCGTTGAAGGTCAGGCCACCCGCGAGGTCGCCGAGATTGGCTTCGGACGAGACGCTGACCGTGCCGCCGGCGAAGGTGGTGCCGCCGGTATAGGTGTTGGTCCCCGAGAGCGTCAGCGTGCCGGTGCCGATCTTGACCAGCGAGCCGGTACCCCCGATGACGCCGCTCACTTCGGTCGAGAGATTGTTGGATCCGACGGTCAGCTCATTGCTGCCGAGCAAATAGAGGCCCGCGCCCGCGATCGAGCCCGCGCTGACCTTGTTGTCGCCGTTCAATCCCGAGGTGGGGGTGAAATCGACGAGAGTGTTGGCATTAGCGATGAGGGTCGCATTGCCGGCCGTGCTGTTGTCGGAGAAAGTCATGCTCCCGTTGACGGTGATGGTCGCGTTACCGGCTGTGCTGGAGTTGAAGAACGAGATGCCGCCATTGTTGGTGATATCGGCGCTTCCCGCCGTGCTGGTGCTGTAGAAGTACAGGAGATTGGAGTTGGTGATAGTCGCGCTGCCGGCGCTGCTTTGGTCGGTGAAGGTCAACGTTGCCGAGCCGAGATTGGTGATGGTGGCGTTGCCGGCGCTGCTTTGCGCGTAGAAAGTCAGCGAGCCGTTGCCAACATTGGCGATCGTGGCGTTGCCGGCCGTGCTGTTCGTGAAGGACAGCCAGCTGTTGTTGGTGATCGTTGCGTTGCCGGCCGTGCTGTTGCCGTAGAAATACAGGTAGGCGTTGTTGCTGTTGGTGATGGTGGCGCTGCCGGCCGTGGCGTTTCCGAAAAAAAGGACCCTGCCGTTGCTGCTGTTGGTGATGGTGGCGCTGCCCGCAGTGCTGGTATCGTTGAAATACAGGTAGTTGCTGTTGATAATGGTCGCGCTGCCCGCCGAGCTCGAATTGTTGAATTTGAGGGTGCCGGCGACGTTGGTGATGGTGGCGGTGCCGGCCGTGCTCGTGTCGTAGAAAGCCAGCTGGCCGTTATTGGTGACGCTGGCGCCGCCGGCACTCGTAACGTTGCGGAAATATGTTTTCCCGCTGTTGGAGATGCTGGTGATGCCGCTGGTGTCGGCGTTGAGAACGTCGAACGTGCCGCTGGCGCCAACGGTGACGATCCCCAGAATCGTGCCGACGCTGGTGGCCGTGCCGAGCTGTAACGTGCCGCCGTTGATCGTGGTGCCGCCGGTGTAGGTGTTCGCTCCCGACAGCGTCAGTGTGCCGGTGCCGATCTTGACCAGCGAACCGCCGCTGCCGGCGATGACGCCGCTCACTTAGGTCGAGAGATTGCTGGACCCTACGGTCAGCTCATTGACGCCGAGCAGGTACAAGCCCGCGCCCGCGATCGAGCCGGCGCTGATCTTGTTGTCGCCGCTCAGGCCCGCGGTCTGGCTGAAGTCGACCAGGGCGTTGGCATTGTTGATGATCGCCGCATTGCCGGCCGTGCTGTTGTCCTGAAAGGTGATGCTGCCATTGATGGTGATGGTCGCGTTGCCGGCCGTGCTGTTGTCCTGGAAGGTGATGCCGCCATTGTTGGTGATGGTGGCGCTGCCGGCGCTGCTGTAGTCATAGAAGTAAAGGAGGTTGGTGTTGGTGATGGCTGCGTTGCCCGCCGTGCTGTTGCCGACAAAGTAAGTCATGCCGCCGTTGTTGTTTGTAATGGTTGCGTTGCCGGCCGTGCTGCTGTCGCCGAATTGAAGGGAGCTGTTGTTGTTGATTGTCGCGCCGCCGGCCGTGCTGGTGTTCTGGAAAGCCAGTGAGGAGTTGTTCGTGATGGTGGCGCTGCCGCCGTTGATGGTGATGCCGGCGCCGGTGAAGTTCAGCGAGTTGCTGACGTTAAAGGTGTAGTTCGAGGCGCCGGCATTGAAGGTCCAGCCGCCGACGGTGGCGCTCGAAATCACCAGGCTGGTGGTATCAGAGGCACCGAAGGTGGCGGTGCCCACCGGCACGAAGCCGCCACTCCAGTTGGAGCCGGTGTCATAGTCGTTGCTGCTGGGAGAGGTCAGCCAGGTGCCGTTCGCCGCGGCGCGCGATGGCGTGGTCGGCAGCATCCAGGCCAAAGCCAGCGCCGACGACGTCAACAGCGCGGCCCGCAGCCGGCGGGTGGCCCCGAAACAATATTTCTCCGTCCCCACCGCTTCCCCCCAGCACGCTCGCGAGTCTCAAGCCGGATTCTTGTCATTGGCTTGGGGCGGTGTCCTGATAAGGCGCGGGGGAGTTTCTGAAGCTTTCTGATATTTCCGTTTCAGACCCGTTTTCCGGTCACTTTCGGCAGACTTCCACTATATGAGCGGGCTGGAGAGACACTTTGGGGGATAGCGTGCTTCGTTTCGCCGGCTTCGGGCTGGATCAGCAGCGCGCGGAGCTGCGGGGGCCGGATGGCGTTGCGATCAAGCTCCGGCCGAAAACCTTCGAGATGCTGCGGCTGTTCGCGACCAGCGGCGGCCGGGTGCTCAGCAAGCAGGAACTGATGGAGGCGGTCTGGCCGAACGTCCATGTCGGCGAGGACAGCCTGTTCCAATGTATCCGCGAGCTTCGCACCGCGCTCGGCGATGACCGGCGGCAGCTGATCAAGCTCGCCTCCGGCGGCGGCTATCTGCTGACGGCGGAGGTTGAGGCCAAGCCGGAGGTCATGGCGGAGGCCGAGGCGCCTCCGCCCGCCGAGGCCATGGAGGCCGCGCCCGCGGCGCCGGCCGAGGGTGTCCTGGCACAGGCGAGGTCGCAGCGCTCGATCTTCGGTTTCAGCCGGCGGGCCATGGTCGCCGCAGTGGCCGGGCTCGGCGTGATCGTCGTGGGGCTTGCGGTGGCCGCGCCGGTGCTGAAGCCGGACCTCCTGTTCCGGCGAAAGCCGCCGCGTGTCGCCGTGCTGCCGATCGTTGATGCCAGCAGCGATTCGCGCGGCGCCGGGACAGCGGAGGAGGTCACCGGCCGCCTCACGGACGGCTTTGCGAAGATCCAGAACATCAGCGTGGTTGCGCCGCGATCGCCAGCGCTCGCGGGCGTCGAAAGCACCAGTGCACGGGCCGCATCACCCGATTACGAAATCCGCGGCGAGTTGCAGCGTAGCGATCAATCCTGGACGCTACGGGCGCGCATGATCAAGACCGCCACCGGCGAGGTTCAGGTCGCTGCCGTTTCGGTCAACGCGGAGGAGGCGGACGCGCAGCTTGCGCAGTCCCGGCTCGCCGCGGGCGCAGGTCACGTGCTGGCGCGCCGCCTCAACGACATGCTGGAGCCCAGCGCGTCCTCGTCCGCCAGCCGCGGACAGTCCGCGGGCGGCGACAAGGTCGCCATCGAGCAGGCGCTCGCCTCGATCAACCAGACGACACGCGAGCGTTTTGGCGCGGCGCAGGCGATGCTGCAGAAGGCGCTCACCGACGATCCTGACAATGTCGATCTGGCCGTCGCGCTCGCCTCGCTGCAGATGCGTGGCATCCAGATGGTCTGGTTCAGTCCGGAGGAGGCGGTTGCCGTCGAAGCGCAGGCCAATGCGACGCTCGCGCGAGCCTTGCGATCGAAGCCGAATTCCATTCCGGTGCTCGAGGCTTACTGCCGCTTCCTCAGTGCGACCAACCATTTCGTGGAAAGTCTCGTCACCTGCGCCAAGGCGTTGAGCTTCGATCCGTGGAACGGCTCTGCGCTCTATCTGATCGGATTGGGCCAAATCTATCTCGGCCGCTTCGACGATGCGCTCGCGACATTCCAGCAAGCCGATCGTTACGATACGCCGCCGGCCTCGCGCTGGACCTGGCTGCTCGGCGCGGGCTTGGCGAATGTCTTGATGGGGCGCGACGAGGAGGCGTTGCCGTGGCTGCAGCGTTCGATCGCCATTACGCCGGCGACCGGCCGCTCGCACTTTCTGCTCGCCGCCGCCTACCAGAGATCGGGCCGGTTCGAGGAGGCGAGGGCGGCGATCGCGGAGGGACTGCGCTTGCGGCCCGGCACGACCAGGCTCAACGTCTCGCCGCCGATGAAGAACGCAAGTCCGGTGAATATCGCAGCCTGGGAACGCGTCGTTCAGGCCGAGGTCGACGCAGGATTGCCGGAGCGGTGAGGGCGAGTTTGCGGCGATGGGGCGATCGCAAGCGTGCACGATGAAAGCGTGCGTCAGGAGTGCAAGCCGCTTCCTAACCCTCGCTGTCATGCCCCGCGAAAGCGGGGCATCCAGTACGCCGCGGCCCCTCCGTATCCGTCACCGTCTCTGGAATACAGGATCGCCCGGTCGAGCCGGGCGATGACAGGCGAGAGTGTGGACGGCGCGTGCCACGAGCCTCGTCATTGCGAGCGCAGCGAAGCAATCCAGAATCTTTCCGCGGAGGCAGTCTGGATTGCTTCGCTGCGCTCGCAATGACGGAGCAAACTACCGCCATCTCCGATGCAGCCAGAGCCACTGCTCGGGATATTCGCGCACCCAGCCTTCCACCACGTTGGTGATCGCCTGCGTCGTGCCCTGGACGTCGATCTTGCCCTCGGCGTCGCGCACCGGCGGGATCTCCTCGGTCAGCTCGGCGCGGAAGCGATAGCCGGGCAAGCGGATGATGCGCACGCCGTGGATGGGGCATTCGACCTGGCGCAAGAGCCGCGCCAGCATCGGGTTGGCGCGGGTCTTGCGGCCGAAGAAGGTGACCTCGACGCCGCCGGTCAGATATTGATCGACCAGCATGGCGACGTGCTGGCCGTTCCTGAGCGCTTCGCCAAGCCGGAACGGCGCGTCGCGCCCCGCCGGGATCAGCGTGCCCATGTTGACCTGGCGCATCTCCTGGATGATGCGATCGGCGGACGCGATATTCGGGCGGCGATAGAGGATCGCGGTGTCGAGCCCATGCGCGACGGCAGCGAGTGCCGGCAATTCCCAGTTGGCGAGATGCGAGGCGAAGATCAGCGCCGGCTTGCCGTCGTCCCTGATGTGGTCGAACAGCTCGACGGTGCGCGGCGACAACTCGATCCGGCTCTTTTCCGGATGATCGCGGTCATAGTCCCAGACCTGATCGAGATGGGCGAACTCGGCGCCGACGCGGCCGAGATTGTCCCAGACGCCCATCAGGATCTTTTCTATCTCTTCCGGCGATTTCTCGGGAAATGCCGCGGTGAGGTTGGCGCGGCCGATGCGGTGCTCGCGCAGGCGCGGGCCGATCGTCTTGGTGACGCGCGCGAAGAAGTCCGAGGTCTTGACCGGATCGAAATAGCGCGTGGTGCGCAGCATGCCGACGGTGGCCGCGCCGATCACGCTTCCGCCGATCGACTTGGCAACTTCCCGCGCGCGGGCCTTCGTGCTCGCAGGAAGCAGCGCCATGCGTCCGATCAGGCCGGTTCGCGGGTCAGGATCAGCGAGGCGTTCTGGCCGCCGAAGCCGAACGAGTTCGACATGACCGCGGTGACGCGGGCATCGCGCGCGGTATTGCCGACGACGTTGAACAGGATCGTGGGATCCGGATTGTCGTAGTTGATGGTCGGCGGAATGCGCTGATGCTCGAGCGTCAGCAGCGAGAAGATCGCCTCCACCGCTCCGGCGGCCGAGATGGTGTGGCCGACCATCGACTTGTTGGAGGTCACCGGAATTTTCTGCGCGAGATCGCCGAACACGGCCGAGGTCGTGTTGAACTCCATCTTGTCGTTTTCGGGCGTCGCGGTGCCGTGGGCGTTGATGTGGTCGATCTGGTCCGGCGTCATGCCGGCATCGGCCAGCGTCTTGTTCATGCAGCCGATGATCGGCTTGCCGTCGGGGGAGGAGCGGGTGCGATGGAAGGAGTCGGTGAGCTCGCCGCAGCCGGCGAGCACGCCGAGGATCTTTGCGCCGCGCGCGGTCGCCGCCTCATAGCTTTCGAGCACGAGGGCGCCTGCGCCTTCAGCCATGACGAAGCCGTCGCGATTCTTCGAGAACGGCCGCGAGGCGGCCTGCGGCGGTTCGTTCTGCGTGGAGAGCGCGGAGAGCAGCGAGAAGCGCACCAGAGCTTCGGGATTCACGGTACCGTCGGTCGCGACGCACAGCGCCGCATCGGTCTCGCCGCGGCGGATCGCCTCGACGCCGAGCTGGATCGAGGTTGCCCCCGAGGCGCAGGCCGTCGACAGCGAGATCGGCGAGCCCTTGGTGCCGAAGGTCTCGGCGAGGTGTGCGGCTACCGAGCCGAACATGAAGCGGTGATGATAGGCGGTGTATTTGCCGCCGCCGGAGATGCGCAGGAGATCATCGTAGGTGAAGTCGGACGTGCCGACGGCGCGGCCGAGTTCGCGGCGCTGCGGCCATTCGACCTCGACCGGCGCAACCGCCAGGAAGAGGGGGCCCGGGAAATCGCCCTTGGCGCCGATACCGGCCTGATCCAGCGCTTCCTCCGTGACCATCTCGGCCATCCGTTCGGAGAGGCCGGTGGAGGAGAACGGATCGACGCTGACGAAATCGACCGTGCCGGCCATCGTCGTCTTCAGCCCGTCGGTCGGAAAGCGCGTGATGGTGCGGATGCCGGATTGCCCGGCGACGAGCTTCGACCAGTTGTCGGCCTTGCCGGCGCCGAGCGAGGTCATGATGCCCATGCCGGTGACGACTACGACGGGCCGTCCGAATTTGTCGCGTGGTGCTGTCATGATTCCCCCGCTCGTCTCAATCGTCCCAAACAACCAGCCGAACGCGCGGCTCAGCTGACCGCTTCCACCAGCGCCATGCCTTCGCCGCGCCAGTGTCCGGCTCCCACCACCACAATCTGGGTCGGAGCCGACTGCATTTCAATCTCGAGGCCGGTCGAATCGTTCGGCGGGAACAGGGCCCCGCGCGAGAGCGACAGTGCGGCGAGCGCAATCCCGAGCGGGAACTGCGTCTCCATGGTGTGGCCGAACATGGTACCGGTGGCGCGAACCGGGAAGTCCGCATGGCTCTCGAGGAAGGCGCGCTCCTCGGCGGTCGCCGGCTCCGCGCCGGTTGCCCCCGTGATGATCGCGCCCTTGCCCTCGCGCCTGGGCAGCTTCGACCACAGCTTCTGAAGCGTCGCGGTCAGTTCGCCCGGCTGCTTGCGCCTGGCCAGATCAGCCACCACGCTCGTCAGCTTCGCAAACGGTTTTGCGCCGCGCGCTTCCGCATGGGCCTTCGATTCCAGCACCAGGAATGCGCCGGCCGAGCCGAGCGCGAAGCCGGCGTGGTCCTTGCGCCCCCAGACCGGGGCGAACTTGTCCTTCAGGTTGAAGTCGCCGAACTCGTAGAGGACCATCAGGTCCTTGCGCTCGCCATTATGCGAGCCGCCGACCAGCGCAATGTCGCTCTCGCCCGAGGCGATCCGTGCCAGCGCGATGCGCGTGGCATCCGCGCCCGCCACCTCTTCACCCATGAAGGTGCGCGAGGTGCCGCCGAGACCGTGCACGATGGCGATGTTGCCGGCGAGCAGGTTGGAGAGCTGGGCCAGGAACAGCGTCGGCCGCAGATCGCTCATCAGCCGCTCGTTGAGGAAGCCGGGCGCATTGGCGCCCTTGGCCTCGGCCGTGAGCACGCCGGTATCGACGTTGAGATCGCGCTCGCCGCCGCCGGCCGCGACCACCATGTCGATCTTGGAGAGGATGTCCTTGTTGCCTTTGATCCCGGCCGAATCGAGCGCCAGGCCCGCCGCATAGGTGCCGATGCGCTGCCAGGCTTCCATCTGGCGCTGGTCGCCCTTCTTCGGGATCTGGCTGTCGAAACTGACCGGCATCAGGGGATGCACGATGAAAGGGGCAAACCCCTTCTCGTCGACGTTGATGCGCCGCTCGCCGAGCGCGGCCCAGTTGGCGTCCAGCCCTTCGCCGAGCGAAGTGGCAAGTCCAATACCGGTGATCCAGACTTCCGTCTGGCCGGGCTTCGAAGCAGGAGTGTCAGTCATGGCGAAACGGCCTGTTGCGGAAAGCCGATGCGCTTGGCGAACGCGTCCATGTAGCTGCGCATATCCGCATTGGGGAAGGGAATCTGCGTGAAGGTGAGCGTCGAATTCGCGCGCAGCTTGCCGCCGACCCGGATCTTGGCCTCGGTCATGGCGTAGCCCGAGCCCTCATGGGCGAGGGTTGCCTCGATGCTCATGAGATCGCCGGGGAAGACCGAGCCGCGGACCTTGGCCTCCTTCACGGCGGCGAGGATCGGCATGCGCTCGAACTTCAACACGCCGAGCTGCAGCCAGCCCGAGGCCTGCGCCATCGATTCGATCAGGAGCACGCCGGGCATCAGCGGATAGCCCGGAAAGTGTCCCTCGAAGATGGTGCTTTCCTTCGGAACGAGCGCCTCGACGACGATCCGCTTCTCGTCGACGTTGAGGTCGACGATGCGATCGATCATGTGGAAGTATTCGAGTTGCATGGTTGCGCGATCAGGCGCTCGCGCCCTTGGCCGCCACCAGCTCGTCGATGCGCGCGCACAGGTTCTTCAGCACGAAATACTGCTCGGTTGTCGCCTTGCCGTCGTTGACCTCCTGGGTCCACTTCTCCAGCGGCAGCTTGATGCCGAACTGCTTGTCGATCGCAAACGCGATGTCCAGGAAATCGAGGCTGTCGATGCCCAGATCGTCGATGGCGTGACTATCCGGCGTGATCGTGTCGCGCGGGATGTCGCAGGTTTCAGCGATGATCGTGGCGACCTGATCGAATGTAGAGGACATCACTAAGCCTTTGATATATTGCAGGTATTTGTCAGATTTTCCAGAGAGGCACGGTGGGCGGGCATCGCGCCCCGAGTGATGCCCTCAAACGCCCTCTGGCCGGGTCGAGTGCCCGTATATCGGACGGCCGCCCTGAGTTCAATGGAGCCGGGCAGGGCCCGGGGACAGGGCTGGGGATGCCGGTCGGAGCCCCGCGAACCCGGGCTCTCCGGGCCGGGCTGCCTAGATATGCGGCGTCGTGATCTTCACGCAGTCGCGACGGCCCATCAGCACGCAATCCTGGGTCCGGCGCAGGTCGGCAATGCTGACCGCGAGCCAGATACCGATCGCGGTGAGCGCGATGGTGAAGGCGAGGGCTGCGATGTTGGCGAGCATGCGGTGGCGAAAGTCGTCCGGCTCGTCGCGGGGCTGCTCGTAACGCGAGAGGTCGAGTGGTTCCGGCGCGGGCTGGGCGTGCAACGGCTGCACCGTCCCGTTCCCCCGCCGGGGAACGCCCTGGAGCTGGCCGCGCGGCCTGAACTGGAGCACCCGGTGCTCGTCGTCCGAGGTTATGGGCCGCTGGGTTTTCATGCCAAGGATCGGTCGCGGATCAGCCTTCAAAGCAGCGAAATTTAGATAGCACAGGGCTGCGAAGCGTTGCAGAAAATCTTCACAAGCACAGCGTGCATCTGTCGCGTTTGGAATTATGCTTCGCCGGTCGTTTCCAGTGTCTGGTGGAACCTGCCGTAGTCGATGCGCAGCCGTCCATCGTCCTGCGTATCGAGGATGTCGACATCGAACCTGATCTCGAAATGCTCGTAGGATTTGCGGGCATGCACCGTTTGCGCTGCAACAACGTCGTAGCCCGACAGCACCACGATGAGCGCGACGGTCGCGGCTTCCATGTCTTCCGCCGACAAAGCATGCAACGGGCTCGTCTCGTCCAGCGTGTGATAGAGCGTCCAGCTCAGGGCAAGGCCGGGGATTTCGTTGCGGTCGAGCGCGAGTTCGTAAAAGCGCCGCAGCGGCCGGCCTTCCTTCGTCACCACGCTCTTGAAGGCCCAGACCCGCGCATTGGCATTGGCGATGACGTTGTGCCGCTCATTGGCAAGGCGGATCATCAGGGTCGGCTTGCCCTCGTGCAGCGAGATCACCGGGTTCTCGGCGAACAACAGCCGCGCGCTCGGCCGCGAGAAGCGGGCGAAGATCAGCCCCGTCATCAGCGACATCGAGAAGATGCCGGTGAACAATTCGACCGTCGCAACGAAGTGGCCGTAATGGCTCTGCGGATGCATGTCGCCGTAGCCCGCGGTCGAGAGCGTCTCGATGGAGAAGTAAAAGTAGTCGATATAGGCGCCGCCGGGGACGTTCGAGATCGGCAGGTCGCCGAACCAGTAGAAATAGGCGAAGAACGCGTTGAAGGCGAGAAAGACCAGCGCTGCGCCCGCGATGAACACCGGCCAGGACGCCGTCATGCAGCGATGGCTGATGTCGGCCCAGAAATTCAGCGTCAACCCCTCGGCGATGATTTCGCGCCCGCCGAGCCTGACGATCCGTGCCTTGCCGGTCCGTCCATTGGTCGTCCGTTCATTCGGGATTTTAAGCATCCGCTTTTGATCTCTTCGCGCCGCAGCGGCATTTGCCGTCCCGGCCGTCATGGCATAATCGTACGGAGTTCAGGACGTTCTTTGCAACCTTTGAGGGGTTTTCGACAATGACCAACACGCGCGAGCCCAGAGTGCACCCGGTGTCGATCCTGTCGCTGAAGCCGACGCAGATGACGGTCGGCATGCGCGAGGTCAAGGAGAAGCGCAAGCGCTGGCGCGAGCAGGACAAGCAGAAGCAGGCGGACTCGCTCGGCAAGCACATGATCCCCGTGGTTCACGGGCCGGACCAGCGCTACTACGTCATCGACCATCATCATCTGGCCCGCGCGCTTCACGACGAGGGCGTCAAGGACGTGCTGGTCACCATCGTCGGCGACCTCAGGATGGTCGAGCGCGACGCCTTCTGGGGCGTGATGGACAACAAGCGCTGGGTCTACCCTTACGATGCCAAGGGTGAGCGGCGGCATTTCAAGGACCTGCCGAAATCGGTCGCCGCTCTCAAGGACGATCCGTTCCGCAGCCTCGCCGGCGAACTCCGCCGGATGGGAGGCTTCGCCAAGGACACCACGCCGTTCTCCGAATTCCTGTGGGCCGACTATTTGCGCCGCAAGCTGTCACGCAAGGCGGTCGATGCCAAT
The DNA here is from genome assembly GCF_054185185.1 of Bradyrhizobium sp. UFLA05-153. NCBI lineage: Bacteria > Pseudomonadati > Pseudomonadota > Alphaproteobacteria > Hyphomicrobiales > Nitrobacteraceae > Bradyrhizobium > Bradyrhizobium sp. UFLA05-153. The sequence goes on along the minus strand of NZ_JBBIAM010000005.1, from coordinate 74,118 downwards.
TTCGACAAGGCGCTGGAGAAGGCGATGGCTGCCGCAAAGATCAAGGACGCGATCTATCTGCCCGGCTGGTGCGGACCGGCGGCGGACGACTAGGGCGCAGCGCTCACATCAATCGCGCTGGAAGATCTTGGCGCCGGGGTAGACGCGCCGGGCGTATGTCACGACCAGCTCCCTGTCCTGAGTCTCCAGGAAAGGGGTGCGGATCTGGCACGACCCGACGATCAGGTGCCACAGGCCATTAAGCTTCTGAACGAAGACGTTCATTTGATTGTTCCTCGACGAACCTGCATCCAGCAAGAGCTGCTTGTCGCAGCAGCCTTGCGATTCACTATCGTTATCCCGAGCGCAAAATTCCCAACGTGACCCGCGCCACTGTAAAACGACGTGACCATTGTTAGTTGCGCCTTTCGAGCGTGAAGTTCGCGCGGTTCATTCGTCGCTTTGGACTAGTCGGCGAGCATAAGGATCTCTCCCCATCGCTCAATTGTACGAGCTTATGCGGAGGTCATAAGAAGGGATGAGCGCGCTAAACCAAGGTATTCCGTTGTTTACCGGAGCGTCCTTGCCGGCCGGACCTCATCACAGTCTCTTGAGTGAAATCATTTTCCTGGCGCACGAAGAGGTCCTGAAACAAAGCCGTTCCATCCTTCGGGGCACTCGAGCCCACAAAGGAGGGAGGAATGCGCCGTCTGGTCTTCGCCGCCGCCTTGCTCGCGGTCGCCACAGTAGGGTTTCACAGTTTCATCTCGGCTTCGCTTGCCGCGGCTCGCGAGGCCAAGGCCGCGACGTTTGCCGAACGCTTTGCCCCGGCGGTCGAGTTGATGGGGAAGCAGCACTAGCGCAGTAGCGCGCCGCCGCCGCAGGCAACGCAGCGGCGGTAGGCCCGGACATCAAGGCCGGTGGCTCAGGCTCCGGGCGGCGGAGATGGCAGCATCTTAGGGAAGGTCGGCAGCCCCTCGTGCATCAGATGCCACGGTGGCGCCGAGGACGTATAGAGATGCAGGGCCGGCGTCAGGTCTGAATTGCTGTCAAGCGCGCCAAGCTTGACAGTCAGGAATGGCGCATTGGGAGGCAGGCTCCACAGCGGAGACCCGCAATCCGGACAAAAGGCGCGACCGACGTCGCCGCCGCTGTCGGCCTTGCGCGAGTAGATTTTTGCCTCGCCCTTCGTGACTTCGAGGCCGGTCTTCGGCGCGAGCGCGACGTAGTTCGGCCCGCCGCCCGAAGCCTTCTGGCAATCGGTGCAGTGGCAGATCCCGACACCCATCAGCGGCGCATTGATCCTGAATCGGATCGCGCCGCAAGCGCATCCTCCGGTACGGTCGGTCATGGTTGCCTCAATCCTCGTTGGCCAAGAAGCCGCTCATCCTGGCCGCTCACATCAACAGCCGGCTGGACACGCATAAGCGAGCGCTGCTGCCAACGTCTTGTCAGCATGGCTTGTTGCCCCTCGCGCAATCGACGCGAAAATTCGACCGTGCCGTAGCGCGAGACACCCCATCTACTCGGCTGATCCCATACATCGGGCGGCAAATTCGGCGATGAGGGCTGTGATTTCCTCCGGGCGCTCCAGGCTAGGCAGATGCGCGACACCCGGCATCTCACGCCCTTCCGCGTCCGGTACTGTCGCTGCCACGTGACGACAGCGTTCCTGAACGTAGGGAAAGTCGAGATCGCCCCAGATCACAAGGGTCGGCACAGCGACTTCACTGAGGCGGTGGAAGAAGGGTTGAATGTCAATGTCCGATCCGAATGGCGCGGAGCGGAGCGCGATGCCGTTCATGTCAAGGAGCAGGTCGCGAGCGGGACCGGCTACGCGGCCTTCGGGGGCCAGTGGTCCGTCCAGCCAGAGACGCGCCTTCATCGCGTTCAACCGATCCAGATCGCCCGATGCCTCAATCCTCCTTGATTGCGCCATCAGCTTATCGATCTCGGGAGGATAAACCGGATCAGGTGCGCCTGCGACATTAGGGGCGATCAGAACGAGGGCGCCAACACGCGATGGGTGTCGAAGCGTGGCATCAAGCGCGACGCGCCCGCCGAGGGAGCAGCCAACAAGGACCGCGCGCTTGCCGTCTGCGGTAGCATCCAGCACGGCCACGAGGTCTGCGAGGGCGGAGAAGTCCTCCAACTCGGCCTGAGTTTCGCCGAACCCACGCCGGTCATAAGCAACCGCCTTGTGAGTGGCGCCGAGTCCATTCAACTGGTCGCGCCACATGCGCCGGTCGCACACGTTGGCATGAAGAAAGACGATGGCAGTGCCGCCGCCCACGATCTCTGTTGCGAGCCTGGCGCGACCAGACGTGACATAGTGCATAGATTGCAGGTCCAAACCGATGACGTCTGCGAGTGAGGATAAACGGGATCAATCGAGTCCAGAACCCCGGTTGCCTGCATGGGGGTAGAGAAATCAAGGCGGGTCTGCCCGCGTGGTGCGAAGGGTGACGGGTTTCGCAAGAGCTCTGCCCGACCTGGGGACTAGCGCTCCCGCACATCTCGCCTCGCCGTTGTCTCGGCATCATGCGACTCCGCCTCACCGCCGAGCGCGCGGTGCAGCCAGTGCTCGGTGCGGTTGCCGACGGTGAGGATCAGGAAAGCCAGGACGAACGCCGTGCCGACGATCGGCCACTCTCCGGCGCCGCAGGCAATCCCGACGCAGGCGGCGAGGAAGGTACAGGCGGCGCTAGTGAGGCCGCGAACCCGAAAATGCTCGCTTTCGTGGACGATCACGCCGGCGCCAAGAAAGCCGATGCCGGTGAGGATGCCCTGGATGACGCGGCTGGTCGCGTCCGAGATCTTGCCGGGCTCGGCGAACTGGACCGCGAGCAACACCACAGTCGCGGTCGACAGGCCGACGATGCCGAGCGTCTTCAGCCCGATCGGCTTGCCGTGCAGGTCGCGGTTCAAGCCGATGGCGCAGCCTGCGAGCGAGGCGGTGCCAAGCCGCAGCACGATCTCCGGCCAGTCGAGCGAGGCGATCATTGTTTCGGCAGGCGCCCCATCAGGTAGAACTCGTCGTTCGGCCGCATGCCCGTGAAGTTCGCGAGCCGGTTCGACAGCGCGAAGAACGCCGAGATCGCGGCAATATCCCAGATGTCGTCGTCGCTGAAGCCGTGTGGGGCAAGCGCCGCGAAATCCTCCTCCGAAATCCGCTGTGCGTCGGCCGAGACCTTCATCGCGAAATCGAGCATCGCCTTCTGCCGCGGCGTGATGTCGGCCTTGCGGTAGTTCACCGCGACCTGGTCGGCGATCAGCGGGTTCTTGGCGCGGATGCGCAGGATCGCACCGTGCGCGATCACGCAATACTGGCACTGGTTGGCGGCCGAAGTGGCCACCACGATCATCTCGCGCTCGGCCTTCGTGAGGCCGGAGTCTTTCTCCATCAGCGCGTCGTGGTAGGCGAAGAAGGCGCGGAACTCGTCGGGCCGGTAGGCTAGCGTCAGGAACACGTTGGGCACGAAGCCGCTCTTCTCCTGCACGGTGAGAAGGCGCGTGCGGATGTCCTCGGGCAGCGTGTCGATGGCCGGGGCGGGGAAGCGTTGGGCGGCTGTCTTTGTCATTGGTGTTTTTTCCGGATCGGGGCCGCAAACATAGTCGATGCGGGCGGTCGCCTCAACGTGCCACATACTCGCTGTCATCGCCCGACTTGATCGGCGATCCAGTATTTCAGAGACGGCGATGGGATATGGAGAGGCTGCGGCGTACTGGATGCCCCGGTCAAGCCGGGGCATGACAGCGGAATTTGGGGAGGCGGTATCCGCCCCTTACCGCAACGGCTTCTTCAACAGCGAGAAGCGGTCGGGGTCGAGCCCCATCGACGGCTGGAGCATCGGGGCGTCGAGGCTGGAGAGCGTCTTTGCGGGCGGAGCCGAGAACACCGGATCGTTCGGCGCATCGCGCTGCGAGGTGGCGCCGCGCCAGCGCTCGAGTACGGCGCCCACGAAATGCATGTCGTGACCGGCAGTGACCGAGGGAACGCTGCTGATGGTCGCTTCGCCGCGCGGCAATTGATGCGGCGGCACCTCCTTGAAGCGCAATCGCGTCGGCAGTGCTACGCCTTCGCCGAACGCAAGCACCTCGCGGGTGCCGAGCGAAGGGACGAACGAGAGCAGGTTCGCGGCCGCGTCCGACACCGCGGCGCGGAGCAGCGCCTGGTCGCGGTCGTTGGCAAGGCGCATCGTGAACAGCGTGTTGCACTGGGAGATGATGGTGGCGTCGAGCTCGGCCGGACGCTGGGTGATGAGGCCGAGATAGACGCCGTATTTGCGGCCTTCCTTGGCGATGCGCGACACCGCCTTGCGGGTGGGCCCGAAACCGACGTTGCGGTCGGCGGAGGCATAGCGATGCGCCTCCTCGCAGACGAACAGCAGCGGCGAGACGCCGTCGCTCCACAGGCCGAAATCGAAGGCCATGCGGCAGAGCACCGAGACGACGGAGTCGATGACCTCAGCCGGGAAGCCGGCGAGCTGCATCACCGTCATCGGCTTGCCGTTGGCGGGCAGGCGGAACAGATGGCTGATCACCTCCGCCATGGTGTCGCCGCCGACGTTGGCGTTGTCGAACATGAACGCGTAGCGCGGATCGTTGCGCACCGCCTCGATGCGCGAGATCAGCTTGTGATAGACGATGCGCGAGGAGCGGTTTTCCAGCTTGCCCATGCGCTCGTCGATCAGCGAGATCAGATCGACCAGGCGGTACGGCACCGGCGTGTCGACGGTGAAGCCGACCTGCTTGGGATCGACGCGCTTCAGGCCGATGCGGTCGGCGTTCTGATACTGCGTGTAAACGCCCTTGGCGATCGGGATGACTTCGGCGAGGATGTCGAGCTCTTCGGGCACGCCGGGCCGGCCGCCGAACAGCACGTCGACGATTTCCTCGAAATTGAACAGCCAAAACGGCAGCTTCAGGTTCCGCGGGTTCAGCACCAGCGCGCGGTCGCCGAAGCAGCGGCCGTATTCGTTGTGGACGTCGAGCAGGAAGATGCGCAGGTTCGGGCGCGCTTTCAGGATCTCGTTGAGCAACAGCGACACGCCGGTCGATTTGCCGACGCCGGTCGAACCGAGCACCGCGAAGTGTTTGGAGAGCATTTCCTCGACGTCGACATAGGCGACGACGGAACGGTCCTGTTGCAGGAAACCGACATTGATCTGGTCCGTGCCGGTCGGCGCATAGATCGTGCGCAGCTCCTGGCTGGTGATCAGGTCGACCGCATCGCCGATGGTCGGATAGTTGGTGACGCCGCGCTGGAACTTGGCCTTGTCGCTGGCATTGAGGATCTCGCCGAGCAGGTCGACGGAGGCGACGGCAACGTAGTTGTCGTTCGAGAGGTTCTCGCAGGAGACCTCGGTGATCATGGCCACGATGATCGAGCTGGCGCAGCGGATGCTGACGAAGCGGCCGACGGTGGCGCGCACTTCGGCGATCGGCATCCGGCTTTCCGCCAAAAGTCCGACCCGGGCGAGCGATCCTCGTACCGAAATCACGCGTCCAAAGGATGTCACGATGATGAACCTGGCAAGAACAAGGATTTGCTCGCAACTATGCGCAGCCGTCACTGCACAAACGGTTAAATGCGAGGCGCCGCCGCTTTGTTAAATCCGCGACAATTCGGTGGGGAGACTTGTACCAAAGTGCATGCGTCCAGCGAAAATCGGTACGAAATTGCCGCTTTCCCGGCCGGTCGGCGGGTCGGTGCGTAAGGAAGGATTTACCATCCGGAAAGCCCGCTCAACCCGGTGGGGAAATGAAGGCGGCGCGGAGCGGTGCAGCCCAGTGCGGGAAGAGGGCGCTTCTATTTGTTGACGAGACCTAATCATTTGTACATTAGTACAAATGAACCGGCGGCCGGCAGGCCGCCCGCGCGCGTGCAGGTTCCGCCGTGGCATCCGCAAGCCCGCGTCGAAATTCCGGGATCCGTGGAGAGCGGATCGCCCGACATGCCATGGAGGAAATGATGCAGCCCGAACCGATCCTCGATCTCGCCCATCTCGGCCACATGGAGCTATTGACGCCCAAGCCCGACGAGAGCCTGAAATTCTTCGTCGACGTCATGGGCATGACCGTCAGCGGACGACAAGGCGAGTCGGTCTATCTGCGCGGCTGGGATGACTATGAGCGCTATTCGCTAAAACTCACGGCGTCGAACACCTCGGGCATGGGTCACATGGCGCTGCGCGCGCGCAGCCAGCAGGCGCTGGAGCGGCGCGTCGCGGCGCTCAAGGGTTCCGGCTTCGATATTGGCTGGATCGACGGCGATATGGGGCAGGGGCCGACCTTCCGCTGCCGCGATCCCGACGGCCACATCGTCGAGCTCTATTACGAGACCGAATGGTATCAGGCTCCGCCCGAGCTGAAGCCCGCGCTGAAGAACCAGGCGCAGCGCTTTCCCGCGCGCGGCGTCAATGTGCGCCGCCTCGACCATCTCAACTGCCTCGCGGCCGATATCAAGGCCAACCGCGAGTTCTTCGAGACCTATCTCGGCTGCCGCCTCACCGAGCAGATCGTGCTCAACGACGGCCGGGAAGCCGCGATGTGGCTGACGATGTCGAACAAGAGCTACGATTTTGCCTATTCGCTCGACCATTCCGGCGTGCCCGGCCGCTTCCACCACGTCACCTACGCGCTCGACAGTCGCGAGGAGATTTTGCGCGCCGCCGACATCTTCCTGGAGAACGGCGTCTACATCGAGACCGGCCCGCACAAGCACGCGATCCAGCAGACCTTCTTCCTCTACGTCTATGAGCCCGGCGGCAATCGCGTCGAGGTCGCCAATGCCGGCGCGCGCCTCATCCTCGCGCCCGACTGGAAGCCGATCGTATGGACCGAGGAGGAGCGCAAGAAAGGCCAGGCCTGGGGCCTGAAGACGATCGAGTCCTTCCACACCCACGGCACGCCGCCGGTGGAGACGAAGAAGCACGCCTAGTGCGTGCGCACGCGTGCGATCGTCTCCCTGATGCCCGTCCATGCCGGCTTGTCCGGCGCGAACTGTTTGCGCAGGAACGTGATGAGCTCCTCGACCTGCGCATCGCTCATGCTGTGCTTGAACGCGGGCATGTAGCCGAGGTCGCTTGAGGCGGGTTCGGTGATGCCGTGCAGGATGACCTGCACGAGATTGTCTGCCGTCGCGCTGTGCAGATTGCTGTTGAGTGACAGTGACGGCCGGCTGCCGAACAGCGGCAAGCCGCCGACCTCGTGGCAGACGGCGCAGGCGCCCTGATAGAGCCGCGCGCCGGTTGACGGGGCGACGGTGACTTGCGTTGCGCTCTCGAGCTGGGCCGCTAGCGCGTCCTGCGCCTGTCGGTCGATCGCGGTGTCGTTGAACGAGCCGAGATAGACCGCCATCGCGCGGATGTCGTGATCGGGCAGGGCGGCGAGATCCCGCACGATCGGCGCCATCGGGCCCGCTGCGACGCCGTGGAAACGCGAATGGCCGGTGCGTAGATAGGCGTAAAGCTCGTCCTCGCTCCAGGGAACCGGCGCCCGCGACAGCGATGTCAGCGCCGGCGCTTCCCAGCCCTCGGCGAAGCCGCCGGCAAGATAGGAGCTGCGCTGCTCGGCGCCGAGCGCATTGCGCGGCGAATGGCAGGCGCTGCAATGGCCGAGGCCTTCGACAAGATAGGCGCCGCGATTCCAGAGCTCGGACTTGGCCGGATCCGGCTTGAGCGTCGTGGTTCGATGGAACAGCGCATTCCAGCCGGCCAGCAGCGGGCGAAGATTGAACGGGAAGGCGAGCGCGTTGTCCGGTGTGGTTGCACGCACTGCGGACTGCGCCATCAGGTACGCGTACAGCGCCTGCATGTCGGCGTCGCTTGTCTTCGCAAAATGCGTGTAGGGGAATGCAGGATAGAGCTGCCGGCCGTCGCGATGCAGTCCCTCGCGCATCGCGCGCTCGAAGGCCGGATAGGACCATGCGCCGATGCCGGTCTCGACGTCGGGGGTGATATTGGTGCTGTGGATCGTACCGAACGGCGTTTCCAGCGCGCGGCCGCCTGCGTTCAATGCGCCGCCTATGGTGGTGTGGCACTCCGCGCAATTGCCAAGCGCGGCGAGCTCTGCGCCGCGCGCGATCGTCGAGGCCGAATAGACAGACGCATCGGGCCGCGCGATCGGCGCGATGGCGCGGCCCGGCAGCATGGCGGCGCCGATGCCGATCGCGGCCGTGCAGAGCGCGGCCGCCGTCGCGAAGACGCCGGTGCGTTTTGCAAACGGATTTATCCAGGAGCGAGCAGGCGCGGCCGCCGGTGCAGGCAACGCCTGAGGCTCAGGCGGCGCGTCGCCACGCAAACCCCTGAGAACGCGCTCCGGCGTGAACGGCGGCTCGCGGAAACGTACGCCGGTCGCATCGAAGATCGCATTCGCGATCGCCGCAGCGCTCGGCACCGAGGCGGATTCGCCGACGCCGAGCGGCGGCTGGTCCTGACGCGGCAGCATCAGCACGTCGATTTTGGGCACGTCGGGGAAGGGGATGATCGGGTAGGCGCCCCATTCGCGCGCCGCGACCGCTCCGCGCTCGAAGGAGACCTCTTCCATCAGCGCGCGGCTGGTCGACTGGATCACGTTACCCTGGATCTGGTGACGCACGCCGTCCGGATTGATCATCAGTCCGGAATCCTGGCCGGCGACGATGCGGGTGACGCTGACATCGCCGGTCGCCTTGTTGACGGCGACGTCGGCGATCCATGCCGACCACGCCGCGCCATAGCCGGGAAACTTGCTGTGCACGTAGAGCGCGTAAGCGAAGCCGCGCCCGTGCACGATCTCGCCGTTCTTGTCCTGCCGCACCGGCCGCGGTGTCCAGCCCGCGCGCTCGGCGACCGCATTGACGAGATCGACCGCGCGCCGGTCCTTCAAATAGCGCAGGCGATAGTCGATCGGATCGACACCGGCTTCAGTCGCGAGCTCGTCGATGTAGGACTCATGCGCAAAGGTGTTCGGCAGCGCCGAGACGCCGCGAAGCCAGGAGGCGCGCACGATCGGCGGCATGTCGTGCGCGACGACGCGCATGTGATCGTAGTCGTAGGGCGGGATCGCGGTGCGGTCGCCCATCTGGAGCACGTCGGGCTCGGGCGAGACCCGGCCGGTGAGAAGCAGCGCAAGAGTCGGCGCGGCATTCGAAGGATAGCGCGTGGCGAGATCGTAACCGGCGACGCCGCCGTCGGCGTTCAACCCGCCATTGACATCGATGAGCTGCGCAGTGCCCTTCGGCTCCCAGGCGTGTTCCTGCTCCCGCGTCAACTGCACGCGCACGGGCCGGCCGACCGCGCGCGAGAGCAGCAGTGCATCCGCGGTGACGTCATCGGCGCAGTTGCGGCCGTAGCAACCGGCGGCCTCGAGCCGGAACACCTCGATCTCGGACTCGGGCCGCTCGATCAGCAAGGCGAGGTCGGTGCGCAGGATGTGCGGGTTTTGCGTTCCGGACCAAACCCGAATGCGACCGTCCTGAAAATCGGCAACGGCACAGGAAGGCCCGATCGAGGCATGCATCTGGTAGGGCCAGACGTAGGTGCGCTGCATCGGCTTGGCGGCGGCGGCGATAGCTGCGCTCACGTCGCCTTTGTCGATCAGCGTGCGTGGCGTCGACGGGTTGGCGCGTAGCGCAGTCTCGAGATCGGCGAGATCGGGCAGGGCGGGTGTCGGCTTCCAGGTCACCTTGAGCCGGCTTGCGGCCAGAATCGCATTCTCCTCGCGCTCGGCGACGACGCCGACGAAGTCGCCGATGCGCACGACGCCGACGAGGCCGGGAATATCGCGCACCGAGGACTCGTCCACCGCGATCAGGCTGGTGCCGACGAACGGTCCGGCATCGACGCCGGCGTAGGGCGGGCGCACGACGCGGCCGTGCAGCATGCCGGGAACGCGGATGTCGTGCACGAAGGTCAGCTCGCCCGTCGCTTTCGCTGGCAGGTCGACGCGCGGCACGGACTGGCCGACGATGGTGTAGTCGCCGACGGGCTTGACCTGCACGTCCTCGGCGAGCTCGAGACGGATGATCTCATCGCCGATCAGCTCACCAAAGCTGACGCTACGGTTGTGGCCGCGAACCAACCCATCCTCAATGCTGAGATCCGCAGCCGGCAGCTCCAGCCGCTCAGCGGCGCGCGCGATCAGAAAATGCCGCGCTTGCGCGGCGGCCTTGCGCAGGGGAACGGCGGTGATCTGGATCGTCTCGCTCGCAATCGTCGCGCCCTGGTTCGGCACGACGGCCGTATCGCCGAGCACCACGACGACGCGGGCAAAGGACACGTCGAGCTCTTCGGCGACGATCTGGCCGAGCGCGGTGCGGATGCCGGTGCCAAGATCGACATGGCCGTTATAGGCGCTGACTGAACCGTCCGCGGTGATGCGGACGAAGGTCTCGGACGTGCCATCGTCGAGCGCGCGGGCGATGACGAGCGAACCGGAGCGCCGCTCAGTTCCATTCGAAACAGCGGAGGCCATCAATCACCGGCCTCGGCGAGCTGGCCAGATGCGCGCATCACGGCGCGCAGGATTTCGACATGCGTGCCGCAGCGGCAGAGATTGTAGCGCAGCGCCGCCATCGCCTCCTGCTCGGTGGGCTGAGGGTTGATCGCAAGCAGCGCCTTCGTGGACATGATCATACCGTTGAGACAGTAGCCGCATTGCGCGGCCTGCTCGTCGATGAAGGCCTGCTGCACCGGGTCGGGATTTTCGCGCGTGCCGAGCCCCTCGAGCGTCACGATGTCGCGCCCGGCGCAACCGCCGATCGGAATGACGCAGGAACGCGCGGCCGCGCCATCAATCAGGACAGTGCAGGTGCCGCATTCGCCGAGGCCGCAGCCATATTTGGGACCGTTGAGCGCGAGGTCGTTGCGCAGCACATAAAGCAGCGGCGTCTCCGGCGCGGCGGCGACGTCATGGATCCTGCCATTCACGGTGAGGCGGATCATGGTCTGCGTCATCTCTGGTCCCGGCGCGGTGCGCGCGCATGTCAAATTGCGAAGCCCGACGATACCGTTTGTACACAAACGTGCAAGCACCGCATGCCGCACTGCAGCGCGGTTGCCCGCTTTGTGGACAGGGCGGGCAGGCAGATGAGGTTTTATTCGGCAGCCTCACGGTTTTGCCGGTGGCGCCGCTTGACAGCTTCCGGCATCGCGCGCAACATCGTTCGTATACGAATGATAAGCCCCGTGATCCGCTGGCTTTGACATGGTGACTGAAGCGACGAGCGCTGCCTCCGACAAGATCCGCTGCGATGCCTGTCCGGTGATGTGCTACATCAAGCCCGGCGCGGCCGGCGCCTGCGACCGCTACGCCAATCACGACGGCAAGCTCGTCCGCGTCGATCCGCATATCATCCTCGAGCGCACGGTGTCGCATGGCGGCAAGCTGGTGCCGTTCAGCCGGTCAGAGGATTGGGACGGCAAGATCGTCCATGAACCCTCGACCTTCGTCACCGCGATCGGCGCGGGCACGACCTATCCCGACTACAAGCCGGCGCCGTTCATCGTCTCATCGGAAGTCGATGGCGTCGATATGGTCACCGTCGTGACTGAGGGCATCTTCTCCTATTGCGGCGTCAAGGTGAAGATCGATACCGACCGCTATCTCGGCCCGGAAAGCGCGGTCGTGCGGGCGCAGGGCGAGGCGGTCGGCCACGTCACGACCAGCGAATATGGGTCGCAGATGCTGTCGCTCGGCGGCGTGCATCATTTGACCGGCGGCTCCAAGAAGGAAGGCCGCGTCACCTGCGACACGCTGATGGACCTCTCCAACTGCAAGCCGGTCGAGTTCACGATCGACGGCGGCGCGACGGTGGTGGTGCAGGCGGGAGAGCCGCCGATTGTCAACGGCGTGAAGGAAGAGCGCATGCGGGTCGGCTGCGGCTCGGCGACGATCGGCATGTTCGCAAAGCAGTGGCACGGCAAGGTCGATGAGGTCGTCGTGGTCGATGACCACATCACCGGTGTGCTCAGCGAGCACCAGGCCGGCAAGCTGCTCGACATCGCCGACACCGGCATCAAGATGAAGGGCCGGCGCTCGACGCCCGGCCGCTATTTTCAGGTCGCCGATCCCGGCACGGGCTGGGGCGGCACCAACATCTCCGATCCGCTGTCGATCCTTGGTCCCTTCGACGCCAAGGAAGCGAAACCCGGCCTGACCATGCTGATGGTCTCCACGACCGGCGAGCACGCGTCCTACTATGTGCTCGACGATGCCTTGAAGCCGGTCGAGACCGAGATGCCGGCGGATTTGCGATTCTCGGTCGAGCGCATTCAGGAAAATTGCGAGCCGGCCCTGTGCACCGTGCTGTTCATGGCGGGGGCCGGCGGTTCCTTGCGCGCCGGCGTCACCGACAATCCGGTGCGGCTGACGCGCTCGGTGAAGGATGCGCTGACGCGCGTCACCAGCGGCGGTGCGCCGGTTTATGTCTGGCCCGGCGGCGGCATCACCTACATGGTTGATGTCACGCAGATGCCGGCCGGTGCGTTCGGCTATGTGCCGACCCCGGCTCTTGTCGCGCCGATCGAGTTCACGATGAGGCTATCCGACTATGCCGCGCTCGGGGGCCACATGGACCATGTGCGTCCGCTATCCGAGGTCCAGGAGAGCGATGATATCCGCCAGGTGCCGTGGCAGAACCCGATCCCGGGGCGGCGCGCATGAGGAGGCTCCCGCAAATCGCATTGCTGTCTGATGGCCGGCGGCTGCATTTGCAGGATGGTCCGATTGATCTGATCGTGGAGGCGAGGGGAGCCGAGCATCAGGTGCGCGCGGCCTATGAGGCGGCGGCGCGGCGTTTCACCGGGCTGCTCGATGAGCTCTGCGAGGAGCTGACGGAATTGCGCAAGGCGGCGCAGCCGGCGCAGTGTTCCCTGAAAGGCGTCGTCGCACGGCGCATGCACGGCGCCGTTGCTCCCTATGCCGGCGATTGCTTCATCACGCCGATGGCCGCGGTCGCGGGCAGCGTATCGGAGGAGATTTTGGGTGCGATGCTCGGTGCAGCGCATCTCGAGCAGGCCTATGTCAACGATGGCGGCGACATTGCGCTTCATCTGGGTGAGGGCGAGCGCTTCACCGTTGGCCTTATGGATCGACCCGACCGCGACGGCGTGATGCGGGCGATGACGATCGAGGCCGACGATCCGGTCCGCGGCATCGCGACCAGCGGGCGCCATGGCCGCAGTTTCTCGCTCGGTATCGCGGATGCAGTGACGGTGCTGGCAACGACGGCCTCGCAAGCCGATGCGGCAGCGACCGTCATCGCCAATGCGGTCGATCTGCCCAACCATCCGGCGGTCAAGCGCTGTCCGGCGAACGAGATTCAGCCCGACAGTGATCTCGGCGCGCGTCTCGTCACCCGCGAGGTCGGCGCATTGTCGCAGACAGAAGTTCGTGATGCGCTGGAATTTGGCGCAGAATGTGCACGGCAATTGTTCGATCGCGGACTGATCGAGGGTGCCGTGCTCAGGCTATGTGGTGATATGCTTGTCATCGGACCTAAGGATATTGAACGGCGACGATCGCGCCCGCCTGCACTGGAGAACGCGGTCCATGCCTGATCAGGAAACGAATCTAGGGAAACCGACATGAGCGCGATCATCCGCAAGATCGTCACGGTCGTCGAAGAGACGCAGATGGAGATGGGGAGGTCGGTGTCGCCGCCGACCCGACGCGCCGCGGCGATCGCCGTGATCGAGAATCCCTTCGCCGGAAAATACGTCGAGGACTTGTCGCCGCTGATCGCGATCGGCGAGGAGCTCGGCGACCTCTTGTCGAAGCGCGCGGTGGCGGCGCTCGGCATCGAAGGCTCGAAGGTGCAGAGCTACGGCAAGGCCGCCGCCGTCGGCGAGAACGGCGAGCTGGAGCATGCGGCCGCGATCCTGCATCCGAAGATGGGCGCGCCGGTGCGCAAGGTCCTGAGCAAGGGCGCGGCGCTGATCCCGTCGTCGAAGAAGCGCAGCGGTCCCGGCACAACGCTCGACATTCCCTTGGGCCACAAGGACGCGGCCTTCGTGCGCAGCCATTTCGACGGCATGGAAGTGCAGATCAACGACGCGCCGCGGGGCAACGAGATCATGGTCGCGGTGGCCGTCACCGACAGCGGCCGTCCGCTGCCGCGGGTCGGCGGGTTGACGGTTGCCGAAATCAAGGGCGAAGACGGGCTGCGTTAGACCATGATCCGGAAAAGTGGGAACCGGTTTTCCGATAAGATCATGCTCAAGAAATAGAGTCTTAAAACACTGGAGGTTGGGATGCGAGCAACGAAGTATTTTGTGGGCGCGGCATTCGCGCTGTTGGCCGGTGGTATGGCCAGCTCGGTGAAGGCGCAGGAGATCAAGATCGGCGAGATCAACAGCTACTCGCTGCTGCCGGCGTTTACCGAGCCCTACCGCAAGGGCTGGCAGCTTGCCGTCGAGGAGATCAACGCGGCCGGCGGCATCAACGGCAAGAAGCTCGTCGTGATCTCCAAGGACGACGGCGGCAAGCCCGCCGACGCGCAGACCGCGGCCAACGAACTCGTATCGAGCGAAGGCGTGGCGATGCTCGCGGGCACGTTCCTGTCGAACATCGGCCTTGCCGTGAGCGACTTCGCCAACCAGAAGAAGGTATTTTTCCTCGCCGCCGAGCCGCTGACGGATGCCGTCACCTGGTCGAAGGGCAACAAGTACACGTTCCGCCTGCGTCCCTCGAACTACATGCAGGCCGCGATGCTGGTTGAGGCCGCGGCAAAGCTCCCGGCAAAACGCTGGGCGACGATCGCGCCGAACTACGAATACGGCCAGTCGGCGGTCGCCGTGTTCAAGAAGCTGATGTCGGAGAAGCGTCCCGACATCCAGTGGGTCGACGAGCAGTGGCCGCCGCAGGGCAAGATCGACGCCGGCCCGGTGGTGCAGGCAGTCGCCCAAGCCAATCCGGAAGCGATCCTCAATGTCACCTTCGGCGCCGATCTCGTGAAGCTCGTGCGCGAAGGCAATACCCGCGGCCTGTTCAAGGGACGCGAAGTCGTCTCGTTCCTGACCGGTGAGCCGGAATATCTCGATCCGCTCAAGGACGAGACGCCCGAGGGCTGGATCGTGACGGGCTATCCCTGGTACTCGATCAAGACGCCCGAGCACGACGCATTCCTGAAGGCCTACCAGGCCAAGTACAACGACTATCCACGACTCGGCTCGATCGTCGGCTACCAGACCATCAAGTCGGCGGCCGCGATCCTGGCGAAGGCCGGCTCGACCGATCCGGAAAAGCTGATCGCGGCGGCCGAGGGCCTCTCGGTAGGCTCGCCCTTCGGCGAGATCACCTTCCGCAAGATCGATCACCAGTCGACGCTCGGCGCGTTCGTCGGCAAGGCCGCGCTGAAGGACGGCAAGGGCGTGATGGTCGACTCGTCCTACAAGAAGGGTGCGGATTATCTGCCGAGTGACGCCGAGGTCGAGAAGCTCCGTCCGAAGGATTGAGTTTCTCCGCTGTCGTAGGGGGGTAGCCGAAGGCGCAACCCACCACGGTCTGTCCCGCGGCGAAAGAAGTGGTGGGTTACGCTTCGCTAACCCACCCTACGAAGTTATCGCTCCCCGCGCGGGGAGCGCACAGAAACCCAACCCGGACCGCCGATGGCCTTTTACGTCGTACAGTTTCTGACCGGACTCGCCAGCGCAGCGTCGCTGTTCCTGGTGGCCTCGGGCCTGTCGATCATCTTTGGCGTGACGCGGATCGTGAACTTTGCGCATGGCGCCTTCTACATGATCGGCGCCTACATAGCGTTCACGCTCACGGACCGCTTGTCCGGTGCGTTCGGGTTCTGGGGCGGGATCGTTGTCGCAGCGCTCGCGGTGGCATTGATCGGCGTCCTCGTCGAAATGGTGCTGCTCCGCCGCATCTATCACGTTCCCGAGCTCTTCCAGTTGCTGGCGACCTTCGGCTTGACCCTGATGGTCCAGGACCTCGTGGTCCTGATCTGGGGGCCTGATGACCTTGTTGGCCGTCGCGCGCCGGGCTTCAAGGGCGCGGTCGATTTCTTCGGCCAGAACATCCCGAGCTACGATCTGTTCCTGATCGTGCTCGGCCCGGTCGTGCTCGGCATCCTTTGGCTGCTGTTCCAGCGCACCCGCTGGGGCGTGCTGGTGCGGGCGGCGACGCAGGACCGCGACATGGTGGCGGCGCTCGGCGTCAATCAGAAATGGCTGTTCACGTCAGTTTTCGCGGTTGGCGTCTTCCTCGCAGCGCTCGGCGGCGCGCTGCAGATCCCGCGCGATGCCGTGCATCACGCCATGGACCTGCGCATCATCGTCGAGGTCTTCGTCGTCGTCGTGATCGGCGGTCTCGGCAGTATCGTGGGCGCCTTCGTCGCGGCGGTGCTGGTCTCCGAGCTCAATGCCTTCGGCATCCTGATTTTTCCGAAGATTTCCATCATCCTGGTCTTCCTGGTGATGGCGGTGGTGCTGATCGTGCGTCCCTGGGGGCTGTTCGGCAGGCCTGAGGCGCCGGCGCGCCGCACGCCGGGCCTTACCGTCAATCCCTGGCGTCCGCTGACGTCGAACGAACGGCTGGCTGCGCTTGCCGCGCTCGTCGTCGCAGCAGCGTTGCCGCTGTTCGCCGGTAACTACGCGCTGACAGTCGGATCGGAGATCGCGATCTTCGTCATCTTCGCCGTCAGCCTGCATTTCCTGATGGCGGTCGGCGGCCTCGCATCCTTCGGGCACGCGGCGTATTTCGGCCTCGGCGCCTACGGCGTCGCGTTTCTCGCCAAGATGGCGGGACTGCCGATGATCGTCTGCCTGCTGGTGGGGCCGCTGCTTGGTCTTGCCGGCGCGGCGGTGTTCGGCTTCTTCGCCGTGCAGCTCTCGGGCGTCTACTTCGCAATGCTGACGCTCGCCTTTGCGCAGATCGTATGGTCGATCGCGTTCCAGTGGGTCAGTGTCACCGGCGGCGACAACGGCATTCTGGGCGTCTGGCCTTCGAGCTGGGCGGCGAGCCCATCGCATTTCTACTGGCTGGCGCTCGGCGTCGCCGCGCTTGTGACGATCGCGCTGCGCATCGCGGTGTTCTCGCCATTCGGCTACGCGTTGCGCGCCACGCGGGACTCCGCGCTGCGCAGCGAGGCGATCGGCATCAATGTCAAGCGCATGCAGTGGACGGCGTTCGTCATCGCTGGAACGACGGCCGGCATTGGCGGCGCGCTGTTCGACTACCTCAAGGGCAGCGTCTTCCCCGACAATCTCGGTATCTCGCTCTCGGTCGATGCGCTCGTGATGGTGTTGCTCGGCGGCGTCGAGACGGTGTCGGGCGCGGTGATCGGCGCGATCGTCTACAAGGCGCTCAACATCTGGCTCGTCAGCCAGACCGACCTGTCAAAGCTCGTGCTCGGCGCCTTCATCGTGCTGATCGTGGTCGTCTTCCCGAAGGGGATCGTCGGCATGCTGGAAATGCTTGCGCAGCGGCGCAAGGGATCCTCGCCGCCGGGCTCGACATTGCTCGCCAAACCGATCGGGTCCGCCGAATGAGCGTCGCCCCCACACTTCTCGCGGTCGAAGGCCTGACCAAATCCTATGGCGGCATCCACGCCGTGCGCGGCGTCTCATTCGAGCTGCGCGCCGGCGAGATCTTGGCGCTGATCGGGCCGAACGGCGCGGGCAAGAGCACCTGCTTCGACATGCTCAATGGCCAGAACAGACCGGACGCCGGGCGCATTCGTCTGCTCGGCGAGGATACGACGGGCAAGAAGCCGCGCGAGGTCTGGCGCCTCGGGGTCGGCCGCACCTTCCAGATCACCGCGACATTCGCGACCATGACGGTGCGCGAGAACGTGCAGGTCGCGCTGATCTCGCATCAAAAGCACCTGTTCCATCTCTGGGGCTCGGCGCCGCGGTTCGACCGCGACGAGGCCGTGCGCTTGTTGGAATTGGTCGGCATGGGGGGCTATGCGGATCGTCCCTGCGGCGAGCTCGCCTATGGCGACCTCAAGCGGCTCGAGCTTGCGGTTGCGCTTGCCAACGAGCCAAAGCTCCTGCTGATGGACGAGCCGACCGCCGGCATGGCGCCGCGCGAGCGCATCGACCTGATGCGGCTCACCGCGCGCATCGCGCGGGAGAAATCCATCGGCGTGCTCTTCACCGAGCACGACATGGACGTCGTGTTCGAGCATGCCGATCGCATCATCGTGCTCAACCGCGGCACCCTGATCGCCGAGGGGCCACCGACGGAGGTGCGGGGCAATCCGCAGGTGCAGGCAGTCTATCTCGGCGAGGGCCTCGTCTACGACGCCCGCCATCGCGAGGGGGCCTCAACATGAAGCTCACGGTCGAGGGGCTCAACAGCCATTACGGTCCGGCCCATATCCTGTTCGACGTCGCCCTCGAGGTCGGTGACGGCGAGGTGGTCGCCTTGCTCGGACGCAATGGTGCCGGCAAATCGACGACCTTCCGCTCCATCGTCGGTCTGGTGGCGCAGCGCTCGGGCCGCATCATGTTCGAAGGCAGGAACGTCTCGGCCCGGCCGACGCATGAGATCGTGCGCGGCGGGCTCGGTTACGTGCCGGAGGAGCGCCGCATCTTCACCGACCTCACGGTCGAGGAGAATCTCGAGGTCGGCCGCCAGCCGAAGCGGCCGAACGCGCCATACTGGACGCGCGAAAAGCTGTTCTCGCTATTCCCGAACCTGAACGAGATGCGCAACCGGCCGGGTGGCCGCATGAGCGGCGGCGAGCAGCAGATGCTGACCATTGCCCGCACGCTGATGGGCAATCCATCGCTGGTGCTCTTGGACGAGCCGTCGGAGGGGCTGTCGCCCAAGATCGTCGAGCAGATGGTCGATGCGATCCTGACCATGAAGAAGGAAGGCGTCAGCATCGTCGTTTCCGAGCAGAATTTGCATTTTGCAAAGCTGATCTCCGATCGCGCCTATATCATCGAGCGTGGCCGAATCTGTTTCGGTGGTACGATGGCCGAGCTCGATGCGCGCCCGGATATCCGCGACGCGCATTTGTCATTGTGAAGGGGCGGGGCGGGAATGGCGAGAGGCGTCGCAGCCAAGAAGAGTGTCAGGCAGGCCAAGCCGCCTTATGTGCTCGATGAGCAGGTCGGCTTCATCCTGCGCCAGGTCTGGCAACGTCACAGCGCGATCTTTGCCCGTGATATCGGCACCAACCTCACGCCGACGCAATGGGCGGCGCTGTCGAAGCTCGCCGAGACCGGGCCTTGCTCGCAAAACCAGCTCGGACGGCTCACCGCGATGGATGTTGCGACCATCAAGGGCGTGATCGACCGGCTCAGCGCCCGCGGGCTGACGGAGACAAGTCAGGATCCGGAGGATGGACGGCGGCTGCTCGTGAGCCTCACGCGCGCCGGTCAGCAGCTTGCGGAGAAGGTCGCGCCGAATGCGCTCGCGATCACCCGCGAGACGCTGGCACCGCTCGACGCCAGGGAGCGCGAGATGCTGATGGCGCTGTTGAACAAGCTGCGCTGAGGCGCGACTAACCTCGATGAGGGTTTTGTCGAGGTTTCCGGCATGAGAGCGGCGACGCGGTTTGCGATGATTTTGAGTCTTGCTACGGCGCTGGCGGGCGGGTGCGCTCGTGCCTGGGCCACGCAGCCTTACGAAGGGTTCTGGGCGTCGACCAAAATGGACTGCCGCGAC
Organism: Bradyrhizobium sp. UFLA05-153; assembly: GCF_054185185.1. Lineage (NCBI taxonomy): Bacteria > Pseudomonadati > Pseudomonadota > Alphaproteobacteria > Hyphomicrobiales > Nitrobacteraceae > Bradyrhizobium > Bradyrhizobium sp. UFLA05-153. The sequence continues at coordinate 54,525 of NZ_JBBIAM010000005.1, read as the reverse complement.
GAGGACAGTGCCAACCGCATGAGCATCGAAGGCGGCAATCGCCTCTTTTGGTACGAGACGCGGTGCCGCGCCAGCGAGATCACTGCCGATGGGAGGCTGAGCTGGAAGATGCGGCTTGCCTGTGAAGGCGAGGGCGAGAAGTTTCGCTCCAATCCGCGCGTCTCCATCGCTGCGGATGGCAGGCTGGTGATGGACAATGGCCCGGTTGGACAGGCCAAGCGCCAGACCTATGTGCGCTGTGAGATACCCAAGTCTCGCTGATCTTCAGCGCATTACGTCTTCCCCGGCCATTTGGCGCGGTAGCGGATTTCGCTGCCGTCGCTGAGCCGCCGCCACGTTCCGAACTCCGGCGTGTGCGGCGCCCAGGCAGATAGTCCGATCGGATAGACCCGGCTCGGTTGTCCCGCGATGGTGATGGCGAGCTGCCGGTGCGAGGTTCGAAACGCGAGCTCGACTTCGCCTGCGATGACAGGCTGGTCGCCATCGCGATAGAAGGCGGCCGGTGTCACTTCGCCCGGCATGGTGTTGAGGTCGGTCTGCAGTTCGATGGCAATGCCTTGAGCTGAGGTCGGCACCATGACGCCGGCTGGCAAACGAACTTCGAACACGAGCAAGGGGGTGGCGCCGTTCCGATTGAGCCAGGGCGTGGCGGTCATGTACGCGACGGCCAGGTAAGTGGCGCTGGCGCCGACGCAGAGGAGGGCGACGACACCGAGCGACTTCAGGCTGTTGCGGGTGAGGATGCCAGCATTGGCGTCCTTGTGTGTCGTCAGCTTGGTCGCGAGCACCAGGCCTGCAATCGCACCGGCAGGCGCGATGACGAACACCGCAAGCAGGCCCGTCGTGATCGGGTCCGCGCGATTGCCGAAGCCGGTAAGCTCGAGCAGCCCGATCGTGCCGATGAATCCAGCCACCGCACCAGCGACGCCGGCGGCAATCCGTAGTGAACTCTTCATGTCTCCCTCGATGGTCCAGCATTGAACTGCCGCCACCAGGGGCTGCCTGCGTTAGACGCAGCAGGCCCGCGACTTGTTCAATGCTGTCGAGGGACGATGCGGAGCGGCGCGCCGCTCCGGCTGCGTCACTTCGCCACCACCTCCGGCACCTTCCCCGCCGGCGGAGTGTTGCGGCTGCGCTGGGTGCGGACGATGCCGTCGATAATAGTCATGCCGATGCCGGGCAGGTCGCCGAGCTGAACGCTCTCCAGGATGTTCTTGCCCGGCGAATGTTGCGCCTTGTCCATGATGACAAAATCGGCCGAGCGGCCTACTTCAATGAGGCCGCAATCGAGCTCGCGCATCCGCGCGGTGTTGCCGGTGGCGAGGCAAAACGCGATCTCGGCCGGCAGCTCGCCGAGCGAGGACAGCATCGAGACCATGCGCAAAATGCCGAGCGGCTGCACGCCGGAGCCGGCCGGCGCGTCGGTGCCGAGGATGACGCGGTGGAGGTCGCCCATCTCGCGCGCGGTGCGCAGCGTGAACAGCGCCGAGCGCTCATTGCCGTTGTGCACGAGCTCGAGCCCGCGCTTGCAGCCCTCGCAGATACAGCGGATCTGGTCGTCGGGCAGGGCGGTGTGGCCGCCATTGATGTGACCAACCACGTCGGTGTCGGCCTCCAGCACAACATCCTTGTCGATCAGGCCGGAGCCGGGAATCGACGGGCCGCCGGTATGGATCGTGCTCTGGATACCGTATTTGCGCGCCCAGCCGACCATCTTGCGCGCGGTGGGGCCGTCCTTGACGCCGCCGAGGCCGACCTCGCCGAGCAGCTTGACGCCGGCAGCGGCCATCTCCTTGAAATCCTCCTCGACCATCTCGCACTCGATCACGGGCGCACCGGCGTGAACCTTTACGCCGCCCGGACGCAGCGTCCAGAACGCGCGCTGGGCGAATATGGCCATCGCCTTCAACCCGACGACATCGCGGGGCCGGCCGGGCATGTGCACCTCGCCGGCCGAGATCATGGTGGTCACGCCGCCGTGGAGGTAGCTGTCGATCCAGTTGATCTGGTTCTGGCGCGGCGTCCAGTCTCCAGCGACGGGGTGGACGTGGCTGTCGATCAGCCCCGGCGCGACCGTGGTGCCGTTTGCGTCGACGATGGTGGTTGCTCCTTCCGTGTTGACGTCCTTGAATCGGCCGATCGCGGTGATCTTGCCGTTCTCGGCGACGATGGTGTCGCCATCCAGGATCGGCTTCTCCAGCGCGCCCGACAGAATCAGGCCGATATTGCGGATCACGAGCTTCGAAGGCCCGGTGGCCTGGGGTGCGTCATGCGCCATGGAAAGGCTCCTTATTCCTAACTGCAACACTCGCGATCTTGGGCAGCCTTGACCAAAGGATCAAGCCGGATTATTCATTTGTATACGAACGATCGTATACGAATGACGCATAGCTGACAATCGCCTGCGCGCCGGCAAGGGAAGGGTGAGATGAGCAATTTCAACCAGGAAAGCGTCCTCAGCGTCCACCACTGGACCGACACGCTGTTCAGCTTCAAGACCACGCGCAGCCCGACCTTCCGTTTCCGCAACGGCGAATTCACGATGATCGGGCTCAAGGTCGGTGAGAAGCCGCTGCTCCGCGCCTACAGCGTCGCCAGCGCCAATTACGAGGACACGCTGGAGTTCTTCTCGATCAAGGTACCGGATGGCCCGCTGACCTCGCGCCTCCAGCACCTGAAGGAAGGCGACGAGATCATCGTCAGCCGCAAGGCGACCGGCACGCTGGTGATCGACAATCTCGAAGCGGGCCGCAATCTCTACCTGATCGGCACCGGCACGGGTCTCGCGCCGTTCCTGAGCGTGATCAAGGATCCCGAAACCTATGAGCGGTTCGAGAAGGTGGTGCTCCTGCACGGCTGCCGGCACGTCAAGGAGCTCGCCTATGGCGAGATGATCACCGAGACGCTGCCGAAGGACGAGTTGCTCGGCGACTACATCCGCAACCAGCTGATCTATTACCCGACCGTCACCCGCGATCCCTTCCGCAACCGCGGCCGCATCACCGATCTCATCACCTCGGGCAAGCTGTTTGCCGACATCGGCCTGCCGCCGATTGAGGCGGCCCACGACCGCGTCATGATCTGCGGCAGCCCGGCGCTGGTCACTGATACCCGCCTGCTCCTGACCGAGCGCGGCCTCGTCGAGGGCAATCATGGCGAGCCGGCGCAATTCGTGGTCGAGAAGGCCTTTGCCGAGCGCTGAACAGGCTCTTGTTTGGGGCATGATCTTCTCGGAAAACCGCCGTACACTTTTCCGGATCATGCCCACCGCGCAATAAAGCCGCATTTTTGCCGCCCGGCGCCCGTTGCGGCGTCGATTCGGCAGGCGATATTATGGGAACGCCGAATCAGCGGAGTTCCTAAATGGTTGCGGACAACGACAGCAACATCGCCTGGCACCGAGTTCAGGTGAAGAAGAACCGCGCCGAGTTGAAGGCGCTCGAGACGGCGCGCTTCACGATGGGCGAGGTCGCATCATCCAAGCGCAACGGACAGACCCAGAAGGCGATCGTGGAACTCAAGCGCAAGATCACGCAATCCGAACGCGCGATTGCCGACTACGAGAAGCGCACGCGCCGCCCGCTCGCGACCGACCTGCAAAGCCTCAGCAATGGGAGCTGGAGCCATTGGGACGCCTACACCAACCAGCGCAAAGCGGGGCCACGCTCGCCCGGGCGCGGCTGATCGCCTTCTTTTGATCGACGTTCCAGCCCTTGCGCCGGCGACTGCGCACACCATCTGGTTGAGGCGCCATCAACAAGGGCGGTGACCCATGACACCGCGCATCGACTTTACCAGCGACGCCTTTTTTCGCGACCCGCCCAAGGGAATCGCGACGCTGCGCGCCTCCGGGCCCGTGGTCGCGACTCGTTTTCCCCTCATCGGCGACGTCTGGGTCACCACCACCCACGATGCCACGGCGGAAGTGCTCAAGGACAGCGCGACGTTCACACTGCGCAAGGAGGACGGCAAGGTTGCAGGCCTGCGGTGGTGGATGCCGAAACTCGTCACGACCATCGCCAAGAACATGCTGACGATGGACGAGCCGGATCACACGCGGCTGCGCAGCATCGTCGACGAGGCCTTCCGCCGCCGCGCCATCGTCGCGATGGAGCCGCGCATCCGCGCCATCGCCGATGGACTCGCGGGCGAGCTGTTCGCGGCAGGAAGCCCCGCCGATCTCGTCCAGCGCTACGCCCGGATCCTGCCGCTGTCGGTGATCTCCGAGCTGCTCGGCCTGCCGATGGCCGATCGACCCCGATTCATCGCATGGGCCAATGCGATGTCCTCGCTGACGAACGTCGTCAGCTTCTTTCGGCTGCTGTTCGCGTTCCGCAAGATGCGCGCCTATCTCGAAGAGCAATTGCGGATCGCACGTGCGCAGGGCGGCGAGGGTCTGATTGCCGAGCTCGTGCAGGTCGAACGGGAAGGCGGCCGTATTTCGCCGGACGAGATGGTCTCGATGGTGTTCCTGTTGCTGGCCGCGGGCTCGGAAACCACCACGCATCTCATCAGCGGCTCCGTTTATGAGCTTCTCAAAAATCCCGGCCTGCGCGATTGGCTGGAACAGGATTGGTCTCGCGCGGGCCTTGCCGTCGAGGAATTCCTGCGCTTCGTCTCGCCGGTGCAATTCTCAAAGCCGCGCTATGTGCGGCGGGATCTCGAGCTCGAAGGTGTGCGTCTGAACAAGGGCGACCGCGTCATGGTCATGCTCGCGGCCGCAAACATGGATCCTTCGGTGCATGATGCTCCCGAGCGGCTCGATCTCGAACGCAAGCCCAACCGGCACATCTCTTTTGGCACCGGAATCCATTTCTGTCTCGGTCACCAGCTCGCGCGGATCGAGGCGGCCTGTGCGCTTGAGGCCTTGTTCACGCGATGGCCGCGGCTTGGTCTCGCCATCGATGCGTCGCAAGTTCATTGGCGCAAGCGCCCGGGCATCCGCGCCATCGCGAAACTGCCGGTCGTGGCCGACGACGGCGGGAACCGCCCGGCCAAATCCCACTCGGCCGACGTCGAGCAATTGGTTGCAAATTGACATCGCCCTGCCGGTGTATCGGAACCGCGTCGCGACGATCTTCCCGCGTGTTCACGAAACAATCATTGCCGGGCAGGCGTTGGCCCTCATGCGGACAGCAAGGGAGCAATCCATGCCGCACGGAGGCAAGACGCATATTGGATCGGGTACGCATGGCAAGGGCGCGGGGAACGGCGCTTTCACGGAGGTTTCGAAAGACAAGATCGGCGACAACATGATCCTGTCGAACCGCGACAAGGCGCAGCATTCCGACATTCGCGGCATGGACGGAAAATATATCCAGACCGAGCAGTACCAGGACCACTCGGCAAACCGCCTCGCGGAGGACAAGGACGAAGGCGAAGGTTAGGCGGCTTACGAGCCGGTCAGCTTCTTCGAAGCGAGGAGATCGCGCTCCCAGCCGAACACGGATCGGCCGTCGAGCTCCGGTGAAGCCGCGCGTTCGGCCGCAATGAAGGCTGCGACCGATGGACCGCGCGCGGTGCGCTCCAGCCGCCGCGCCTGGTCGTCAAGGCGCTTGATCGCCTGCATTTCCTCCTCGCGCCCGAGCCTTGCATTCTCGATCGCGCCCTTGAGCACACGAATGGTCTCGTCATAAACCTTGATCGGCACGGGGTAAGGGTGGCGGTCCTTGCCGCCATGGGCGAGCGAGAAGCGCGCCGGGTCCTTGAAGCGATAGGGCGCGCCGTGCACGACTTCGGCGACCATCGCGAGTGAGCGCACGGTGCGCGCGCCGACACCGGGCGTCAGCAACAGCTCCGGAAAATCGACCGGACCGCGTTCGGCGGCTGCAGCCAATGTGCCGTGCAGGCGCCGCGCGAAGACGTCCTTCGGCCTTACGTCGTGATGCGCGGGCATGATGAGGTGCGGCAGCATGGCCTGCGCGGGTTCGACGCCGCTCAGGCGTTCGAATTCGGACACGATGCGATCGGGGCCGAGATCGAAGAGCAGCTCGAGCTGCGCCGAGCGCGAGACGTCGGCGCGGTGGTCGGTGAGATTGACGATCTCGCCTTGCACGGGGCCGTCGATCGCACTATGCGGTGCATCGACAAAGCTCTTCAGCGCCTCGGAGTGCCAATGATAACGGCGCGCTTGCCGCTTCTCGCCGTTCATGCCCTGCTGCACCACCGTCCATTTGCCGTCGGCGGTGACAAAGAAGCCATGCAGATAGAGGTCAAAGCCGTCCTGGACCGCAGCGCTGTCGACCTTCGCAACGAGGCGGCTCGCTCGCGTCAGCCTCGCGCCATCGAAGCCGACGCGGTCGCCGAGCGTCAGGAGCTCATCCGGCGTCTTGCGCGAATGCTGCCCACGCCCGCCGCAGACATAGATGCCGAGCTCGTTCTGGAGCGGGGCAAGCCCGCGCTTCAGTGCGCCGATCACGGAGGTGGTGATGCCGGAAGAGTGCCAGTCCATCCCCATCACGGCGCCGAACGACTGGAACCAGAAGGGATGCGACAGCCGCTGCATGAACTCGTCACGGCCGTAGTGGTGGACGATCGCCTGCGTGACGATCGCGCCCAGCGACGCCATGCGGCTTGCGAGCCACGGCGGAACCCGTCCGGTGTGGAGAGGAAGATCGGCGCTGCCGGTGCGTCGGGGCATTGCCCTTGATAGCCGGATTCTGTCCGGGTTGCACGACGGGAAATGCTGAACTCGGCGGCTACGCCGCGGGCCCGAACGATGCGGTGCCGCGCTCCTGTTGCCGGCGCGCCGAGGCCTAATTGCGCCTGGCGTTGACGGCTCCGCGCAAGCCCGCCTGTTGCTCGATCGTTTCGAGCGCGCCGCTGGACTTGATGTCCTGCACGAAACGATCGAGGAGAGGCAGTGCGCTCTCGCGTCCCTTCGGGATTGCGATCGCCATCTGCTCAAGCCCCCAGTTTCCCTCGAGGATGCGCGCGCCCGGCATCTGGTCGGACATCTCGAACAGCGTCGGCTTGTTGGTGGCGTAGAGATCGATCTCGCCGCGGACGAACATCGCGACCGCGATCTTCACGCTCTCGGCGGGAACGATGGTTGCGTTTTTGAACTTGGCCGGCAGCGTGCGCTCCGACGTCGAGCCCTTGGTCACGCCAATCTTCACGCCGGCCCGGTCGATGTCGTCTACCTCTGCGATCGGCGAGTTTGCCGGAACGAGGAATCCGAGCTCGATCGCGAGCACGGGCTCGCTGAAGCTGACGTCGTTGGCGCGGGCAGGGGTCGCGTTGGTGACGGTGAAATCGAGCTGCCCGTCGTGAATCGCGCTGACGATGTCGGCGACACGCTGATACCTGACGTAGTCGACGGGCACGCCAAGCCGCTTTCCGAGCTCCGCACCGAGGTCGTAGCTCAGGCCATGCGGCTTGCCGGCGGCGTCGGTCACCATCGAGGTTGGACTGCCCGGATAGACGCCGACGCGCAGCGTGCCCGACGGCGCCAGGATCTGCGCCTCGACGTCGGCCCTTGCTGTGGCGCCGGCAAGGCCCGACGCAACGACGGCAACGAGTACGGTGCGTGCAAGGCGCGCCAGGCCAAGGCCGGTCATGTCATTGCGCCCGGATGTTCGCGGCCTTCAGCACCGGCTCCCATTTGGTCGCCTCCGCATGCATGTAGGCATCGAACTCCTTCGACGACGAGCCGACCGGCGTCGCACCGATCTTGTCGAGGGTCGACAGCACGCTCGGGTCTTGCAGCGCCGTCTTCAAGTCGGCTTCGAGCTTCGCCACGATCTCAGGCGGCATTTTCGCCGGCGCCAAAAATCCCCACCAGACCGAGACGTCGTAGCCTGATACGCCTGCTTCGGCGACGGTCGGAACATCGGGCAGGGCCTTTGACCGCTGCGTCGAGGTCACGGCGAGCGCACGCACCGGGCCGCCTTCGATCTGGCCGATCGCTTCGGCAAGCGGGTTGAGGCTGAGGGGGATTTCGCCGGCGATCACGGCGGTCAGCGCAGGCGCGCCGCCCTTGTAGGGAATAGAGACGATCTTCACGCCGGCCATGTATTTCAACAGCTCGCCGGCAAGATGCGCGGAGGTGCCGTTGCCGGACATGCCGTAGGAGAGCTTGTCCGGCTCCTTCTTCGCAGCAGCCAGGAGATCGCCGAGGCTCTTGTACGGGCTGTCCTTGGCGACGACGATGGCAAGCGGCGAGGAGGCGATCTCGCTGATCGCGGTGAAGTCCTTGAAGGTGTCGTAGGGCAGGCTCGGATAGATGAACTGGTTGAGCGGATGTCCGCTGGCGACCAGGATCAGCGTGTAGCCGTCGGGCGGCGCCTGGGTCAGCGCTTGCGAGGCGATAATGCCGCCGGCGCCGGGGCGATTGTCGATCACCGGCTGCTGGCCCCAGCTCTTGGCCAGCGCCTGGCCGATCGTGCGGGCGAGCACGTCGACCGCCCCGCCGGCCGCATAGGGCACCAGGATGTGGACCGGCTTGCTCGGGAAATTGTCGGCCTGTGCGCCGCTCGCGGCCAGCAGCAGGCCCGTGCCCAGCAGTAAAGTTGTGATTTTCTTGTTCAAACCCAGCATGTTCCAGCGCTCCTCGGGGCGCGTATCCGGGCGCCCGTCTCGGACCGCCCAGGCGCCGCCCATCGTTTTTGTTGACGAGACCTTATCTTTTGTACGATAGTACAAATAACATGGTACGCAAGCCCACCAGCAAAGAGACGGCCCGCAAGCCGAACATGCGCGAGGCGATCCTCGCTGCAGCAGAAGAGTTGTTCGCGACCAACGGCTTCAACGCCGTGTCGGTGCGCGACATCGCGCAGGCCGCCGGGGCCAACCCCGGCAGCGTCACCTATCATTTCAAGACCAAGGACGGTCTGCTGCTTGAGATCTATCGCCGCCACTGCGGGCCGATGAATCTCCGCCGGTCCGAGCTGCTCGCGGCCGCCAAGCGCGTGCGCGATCTCCAGGACCGGCTGGAAGCGATCGTGCGTGCCTACGTCGTGCCAGCCTTCACCTCGGGCAGCGATCTCGCCGGCGGCGGGGCCCGGTTCACGCGGCTTCGCGCCGTGATGTCGGCGGAGGGTAACGAGGTGGCGCGGCGTATCATCGCGCAGACCTTCGACGATACCAGCCACGCCTTCATCGACGCGATCCACGAGAGCCTGCCACATGTGCCGCGCACCGAGATCGTCTGGCGCAGCCATTTCCTGCTTGGCGCACTCTATTACTCGCTGGTGACGCCGGAGCGCGTCTCGCGCCTTTCACGCGGCGAGGCCGACGGCAGCGATGCGGCCGCTGCGATCGAGCAGCTCGTTCAGGCAACAGTGGCCTCGTTCCAGGCGCCGGCACTCGATCAGGCCGCGCCGGCACGTCGGCGCGCGGCAGCAAGCAACAAGACGTAGACGACCGCCTACGGACAGGGGGCGTAAGGCTCGCCTTGTCCGCAACCGGCGGCATTTGACTGGGGATGCGGAATGAACAGGCGGGCCTGCTTGCAACTCTTGACGGGCGCTTCGATGGCCGCCTGGGCTTCGAGCGCGTGCGGGCAGGCGGCCGAGCCGGCCAAGGCGATCCCGACCATCGATCCGCCGGACCCAAATCCAAAGGTGCCGGCATTCAAGCTGCCGCCGAAATCCTGCGACTCGCATACGCACATCTTTGGGCCGGCCGCCCGCTATCCGTTCGCCGAACACCGTCCCTACAACACCGCTGATGCGCCGCTGGAGGCCTTCCGTGCCGTGCACGAGAAGATCGGTGTCGATCGCTGCGTCATCGTCAATGCCACGGTGCACGGCACCGACAATCGCGTGGTGACCGACGCCATCGCTCAAAGCGAGGGTGCCTACAAGGGTATCGCCAACGTCAAGGACGAGATGTCCGATCACCAGCTCGAGGCGCTGGACAAGGGCGGCATCTGCGGCTGCCGCTTTGCCTTCCTGAAGCGGCTCGGCGGCGTCGGCGACATGACCAAGTTCCAGCGCATCGTGCATCGCGTCGCCGAACTCGGCTGGCACGTCGACGTCTATTTCGAGCCGGGCACGATCGCGGAGTTCGCGCCGATCCTGACCGCGCTGCCGACGCGCTATGTCATCGACCACATGGGCACGGTGCAGGCGGCCAAGGGGCTCGACGATCCAGGCTTCACCGCACTGCTCGATCTCCAGAGGAAAGACGAGAAGTGCTGGGTCAAGATCACCGGTCTTGAGCGCGCGTCCGCCGCAGGCAAGCCGTTCCACGATGCCGTGCCGTTCGCAAAGAAGCTCATCGACAACGCGCCTGATCGCGTGATCTGGGGCACCGACTGGCCGCATCCCAACGTCAAGGTCATGCCCAATGACGGCGAGATCGTCGATCTGATCCCGCTCTATGCGCCCGATGCCGCCATCCAGCAGAAGCTGCTGGTCGACAATCCCGCGCGCCTGTTCAAGTTCACCTGAAGAGACCAGATGTACAAGCCGACCATTCCGCCGCCCGATCCGAACACGCGCAAGCCGAAGTTCAGGCTGCCGCCGCTCGCATGCGATGCGCACTGCCACATCTTCGGTCCGGGCTCAAAATACCCGTACGCGCCGGACCGTTCCTACACGCCGCCCGACGCGCCGCTGGAGGATTTCAAGGCGTTGCACGCCAAGCTCGGCGTCCAGCGCGCCGTGATCGTCAATGCCAGCGTGCACGGCACCGACAACACGGTTGCGCTCGATGCGATCGCGCAGAGCGATGGTGCCTATCGGGCCGTCGCCAATATCGATGATACCATCACCGAGCGGGGCCTGCGCGAGCTGCACGAGGGCGGCTTCCGCGGTTGCCGCTTCAATTTCGTCCGTCATCTCGGCGGCGTCCCGGACAAGGGCGTGTTCGACCGGGTGATTGCCATGGTCGCGCCGCTCGGCTGGCACATCGATCTGCATTTTGACGCGATCGATTTGTCGGAATATGCCGACATGCTGGCAAAGCTTCCGGTGCGTTACACGATCGACCACATGGGACGGGTGAAAGCGTCGGAAGGGCTCGACCAGCTTCCGTTCAAGATCCTGATCGAGCTGATGCAGCGTGACGAGAAATGCTGGGTGAAGATTTGCGGCTCCGAGCGCGTTTCCTCCTCGGGCCCGCCCTTCACCGATGCCGTGCCGTTCGCACGCAAGATCGTCGAGACCGCGGTCGACCGCGTCATCTGGGGTACGGATTGGCCGCATCCCAACGTCAAGCTGATGCCAAACGATGGTGATCTCGTAGACCTCATTCCGCTGTTCGCGCCGGAGGCGGAGTTCCAGCAGAAGATCCTGGTCAGCAATCCCGCGCGCCTGTTCGAGTTCGGGGAATGACGGCGCTCTCGATAGACAAGCCGCGCAGCCGCGCCTGGTGGAAGGAGCTCTGGGTCCAGGTTCTCCTTGCCATGGCAGCCGGCACCGTGCTCGGCATCGTCAATCCCGAACTTGGCGCAAAAATGCAGCCGCTGGGCGATGCCTTCATCAAGGCGATCCGGATGCTGATCGCGCCGATCATCTTCTGCACGGTGGTGCACGGCATCGCGCATATGGCCGACATGGCCCGGGTCGGCCGCGTCGCCACCAAGGCGATCATCTATTTCGAGATCATGACGACGATCGCGCTGGTGATCGGCCTTGTCGCGATCAATCTCTTGAAGCCCGGCGTCGGCATGAATATCGACGCTGCCAGCATCAACACCAGCGCCATCGAGCCCTACGTCAAGCAGACCGGGGCGATCGGCTTTGTGCCGTTCCTGATGAACATCCTCCCCGCCACCTTCGTCGGCGCATTTGCCGAAGGTAACATCCTCCAGGTGCTGTTCATCTCGGTGCTCTGTGGTTTTGCCCTGGTGCAGCTCGGCGAGCGCGGAGCACCACTCGTCAACCTGATCGACGTCGCGGCGAAGATGGTCTTTGCCATCGTCGGCTTCGTGATGTGGGTGGCGCCAATCGGCGCATTCGGTGCCATCGCGTTCACGGTCGGCAAGTTCGGTGTCGGCTCGCTGGCCTCGCTCGGCAAGCTGCTCGGCGGCTTCTATCTTACCTGCCTTGTATTTATCGTGATTGCGCTCGGCCCGGTCGCGCGGCTCTGCGGCTTCAGCCTGCTCAAGCTGATCCGCTATATCTGGGAAGAACTCCTGATCTGCATCGCCACGACGTCGTCGGAGACCGTGCTGCCGCGGATGCTGTCAAAGCTCGAGAATGCCGGCTGCGAGCGCAGCGTGGTCGGGCTCGTGATCCCGACCGGCTACTCCTTCAACCTCGACGGCACCTGCCTTTACCTCGCGGCCGCCTCGGTGTTCCTGGCGCAGGCGACCAACACGCCGCTCGGCCTCACCGAGCAGATCGAGCTGCTGCTGATCCTGCTCGTGACCTCCAAGGGCGCGGCAGGAATTGCGGGCGCCGCCTTCGTCGTGCTGGCGGCAACGCTGTCGGCCACCGGAACCATTCCGGTCGCCAGTGTCGCGCTGGTGCTCGGAATCCACCGTCTGATGTCGCAGGGACTGACGCCGACCAATCTCATCGGGAACGCGGTGGCGACCATCGCGATTGCCAGATGGGAAGGTGCGCTCGATGCGGACCGGCTGAAACGCGTGCTCGATGGCGAGGCGCTGCCGGCCGCAGTGGTGTGATGAATTGGCTGCTTGCGCTTCGCTAGCAGCGGGTCAAGCTTTGAAAAGATGAAAGGGGAGTTTGTCCCATGAAGACAGGTCTTGTGATTACCGCCCATCCCGGCGATTTCGTCTGGCGCGCGGGTGGCGCGATCGCGCTGCACGCCAAGAAGGGCTACCGGATGAAGATCGTCTGCATGTCCTTCGGCGAGCGCGGCGAGAGCCAGTTCGCCTGGAAGGAAAAGGGCGCAACGCTGGAGTCGGTCAAGGCGGGCCGCAAGGACGAGGCCGAGCGCGCCGCCAAACTCCTGGGCGCCGAGATCGAGTTCTTCGATTGCGGCGACTATCCGCTCAAGCTCAACGAAGCGCATTTCGACCGCATGGTCGACATCTACCGCGAGCTCAATCCGAGCTTCGTGCTGACCCATGCGCTGGAGGATCCCTATAATTTCGATCACCCGAATGCGGCGCATTTCGCGCAGGAGACCCGCGTGGTCGCGCAGGCCATGGGCCACAAGCCGGGCGCGCAGTACAAATATGCGGCGCCGCCGGTGTTCCTGTTCGAGCCGCATCAGCCCGAGATGTGCAATTTCAAGCCGAACCTGATCCTGAAGATCGACGAGGTCTGGAAGGAGAAGTACGAGGCGTTCCAGATCCTCGCCGCGCAAAAGCACCTCTGGGGCTACTATGAGCGCGTCGCCCTCAACCGTGGCATCCAGGGCAGCCGCAACACCGGCGTGCCCATGACCTATGGCGAGGCCTATCAGCGCCTGTTCCCGACAGTCGAGGAGGTCCTGGCATGAAGCCCGTCGTCGTCCGCAACATCGAGCGCGCCGATCACGGCGGCATGTCGGTCTATGGCGTCTCCACCGTGCACGAGGCGATGGGGCGCGTCGGCCTCATGAAGCCCTATATGCGTCCGATCTGGCCCGGCGCGCAGATCGCCGGTCCCGCGGTCACCGTGCTGGCGCAGCCCGGCGACAACTGGATGATCCATGTCGCGGTCGAGCAATGCAGGCCGGGCGACATCCTCGTGGTTGGCTGCACCACCGACAATACCGACGGCATGTTCGGCGAGCTGCTTGCAACGTCGCTTCATGCGCGCGGCGTGCAGGGGCTCGTCATCGATGCCGGCTGCCGCGATGTGAAGGCGCTGCACGAGATGAAATTCCCGGTCTGGTCGCGTGCCGTCTCGGCCAAGGGAACGGTGAAGGCGACGCTCGGCTCGGTCAACGTTCCCGTGGTCTGCGCCGGCGTCAATGTCGAGCCCGGCGATATCGTGGTCGCCGATGACGACGGCGTCGTGGTGGTGCCGAAGCGGCTTGCGGTCGAGGTTGCGGAGAAAGCCCGGAAGCGCAATGCGGATGAAGGCGGCAAGCGCAATCGTCTCGCCTCGGGCGAGCTTGGTCTCGACATGTACAACATGCGCGAGGCTCTGGCGAAAGCCGGGCTCGTTTATGTCGACAATCCCGAGGACGTCTGAGCAGGCGAAAAGCGGAGCGGATTGATGGATCGTCTCAAGCTGCGGACCGTGCTCGGCAGTCATCCGCATGTGCTGGCATTGAAGAGCGGAGAGCTCCGCTCCGAGCGCTTCGATCTCGACTTCATCGAGTACACGCCGACCAACACGGCGTTCAAGCCGATGGTGCGCGAGCAGGCCTTCGACGTCTGCGAGATGGCGATCGTCACCTATCTGATGGCGAAAGCCCACGGCAAGCCGCTGGTGCTTCTGCCGGCAACCATGCTCGGCCGCTTCCAGCACGGTTACGCGCTGTACAACTCCGAGCGAGGCGCGCTCCGCCCGTCCAATCTCGAAGGTAAGCGCGTCGGCATCCGGTCGTTCACGACCACGACGGGGGCCTGGATCAGGGGCATTTTGGCCAACGACTACGGCGTCAACCTCGACAAGATAGGTTGGGTTACCTTCGAGGACCCGCACGTGGCCGAATATGTCGACACCACCGAGCGCGCGCCGAAGGACAGGAAGATCCTGCAAATGCTGCTTGACGGCGAACTCGACGCCATGCTCGGCGAGACCTCGAATGATCCGCGCCTCAAGCCGCTGTTCCCCGATCCGGCCGCGGAGGCCGCGACCTGGTACGCCCGGCGTGGCGCGGTCCCGGTCAACCATCTCGTTGTCGTGACCGAGGCTCTGGCAAAATCGCGCCCTGACATCGTCGCCGGCGTCTACGATCTCCTGAAGGCTGGCAAGGCTAAGGCAGGCGCGCCCGCATTACCCGATCTCCTGCCATTCGGGATCGAGGCCAACCGCAAGCCGCTGGAGCTGATCATCGACTACGCCTATCAGCAGGCCCTGATCCCGCGCCGCTATGCGGTCGAGGAGCTCTTTGACGACACCACGCGAAGGATGAACTGATGTCCGGCGATTCCAGGCGATGGCAGATTGGACTTGTCGGCTATGGCGAGGTCGGCAAGATCCTCGCGGAGGACTTGCGCCAGCAGGATATCAAGGTTGCGGCCTTTGACCTCAAGCTCGGGAACGAGCAGGGCGCGGCCTTGCGCAATCACGCCACGAGGCACGGTGTTACGTTAGCTGCCTCGCACGCTGATCTGACCGCAAGATCCGACTTCATCGTCTCCGCCGTGACCGCGAGCCAGGCCGTCTCGGTGGCAAAGGCTTGCGCGGCTGCGATCAACCAGGGCACATGGTTTCTCGACTTCAACTCGGCCTCGCCGGGCGCCAAGCAGCGCGCCGCGAAGCTGATCGACGACGCCGGCGGACGCTATGTCGAGGGCGCGGTGATGACCTCGGTGCCGCCTTATCGCATCAAGGTGCCGCTGCTGCTCGGTGGTCCCGGCGCACGCGAGCTCGAGCCCCTTCTCAACGCGATCGGCTTTGCCGCCAAGGTCGCGAGCGACAAGCTCGGTGTCTCCTCGGCGGTGAAGATGTGCCGCAGCATCATGATCAAAGGCCTGGAGGCTATGGTCATCGAGAGCTTCACCACGGCGCGCGCCTATGGCGTCGAGGATGCGGTGCTGGCCTCGCTCGCGGAAACCTTTCCCGGCATCAACTGGGAGAAGCAGGGCGCCTATTTCTTCCAGCGCGTGATCGAGCATGGCCGCCGCCGCGCCGAGGAAGTGCGCGAGGTTGCCGAGACCGTGCGAGAGGCGGGGCTTACGCCATGGTCGGCACAAGGTACCGGCGAGCGGCAGGCCTGGGTTGCCGATCTTGCCGACCAGGGTCTGTTCGGCGCAAAAGGCACCAAAGAGTTCGCCCGCAGCGCCGACTGGCGCACCGAGGCCGACCGCATCCTGGCAAAGATCAGGCGTGAGGGATGACGGCGCGCGGTTTGCACGAATCTGAGGGCGGAAACAGGACGGCTTGTTGCCGTTCAAAGACCGGCCGGCCGTTCTTGAAGCCCATCATGACATCAGGCAGTTCGGCGATCGCAAAGCGGCTGTCGCGCGTATCGAGCACGACGAGATCGGCCGGGTTGCTGATTTTGAAGCCGTAATTTTTCAGGTTCATCAGCCGCGCCGGCAAATCGGTGACGAGGTCGAGGCAGGTGTCGAACTCGCCGACTGATGCATGCGCGACGTTGGCGTAGAAATTCGCCATCCGCAGCAGCGAGGCATCGCCGAACGGCGTGAAGGGATTGAGCACGTTGTTGGTCGCAACGGAGCACAGCACGCCGTTTGCGACGAGCTTGTGCGCGACCGTGATTCCGCGGGGCACGTTGTGGGTGGTGTCGCGGCCCATCAGATAGAGATCGGTCGCGGGCAGCACCGTGACGGCGACACCGGTTCTTGCGAGACGCTCGACCACCGGTTTCAGTCGATCCGGCGGTAACGCGGAGAGCTTCGTCACATGGCCGATCGCGACACGCCCCTGGTAGCCGCGCTGTTCGGTTTGCCGGCAGACTTCGTCGAGATGCGACCAGGACGTATCGAGGTCGAAGTCGAGATGGAGATCGACATCGACGTCGAACTCCTGCGCGAGGTCGAAGATGCGCTTAAGATGCGCGTTCGGATCGGTGTCGGTATAGGGACAGCCGCCGATCACCTCGCCGCCGTCGCGCAGCGCCTGGATCAATAGCTCCTCGGCTCCGGGATCGTTGGTCAGCCCCTCCTGCGGAAAGACGCAGAGCGACAGATCGAGCGCCCAGGCGTAGTCGCGCTTCAGCGCCTTGATCGCCTCGAAGCTGCGCAGGCCGACCCGTGGGTCGATCTCGACATGGGTGCGCATCCGCGTTGTGCCGTGCACGATTGCGCGCTCCAGTACCCTGGCGCCGCGGGCATAGACGTCCTCGACCGTGAAATTGCGCTTCATCGGCGAGACGGCGCGGATGGCGTCGCTGAGACTGCCGTGGTCGTGCCCGCAGCGACCGAGCAGGCAGGCCTTGTCGAGGTGGATGTGGGTGTCGACGAAGCCGGGCAGCACGAGCCGCCCTTCGAGGTCGATCTCAACGGCTTCGGCCTGAAGGCACGGCTCGATTGCGGCGATGTTACCTTGGGAAATGCCGATATCCGCAGGAGCGGTGACGCCGCGCATCAGCGCGTTGCGAAAGATCAGGTCGAAGGCGGTTCGGCTCGTCATGGCACCAGCACTTTGCGGCGTAAGCGTACAGGAGCGTGCCCTGCGGGGCACCTCCAGATTCCCGGCAATCGAGCGCGGGAATGTTCAAAATATATGCATGCAATCCAGCCGCCCAGGGTTAGTATCCCGCATCTTTCGGAGAAGCGCCATGCCCGTTGCCGCAACTGCCCCAAGCAAAACCATGTCTGACGCCGAGATCGTCGAAGCCTATCTGACGGCCTCGATGATCCCCGATCCGGAGGCCGCGGCGGTCTACATGGCGCCGGGCACGGTGATCACCTTCACCGGCGGACGCGAGTTCGACCATCCGCGCGGGCCGGCCGGCTTCAACGCCAAGCGCTATCGCTGGGTCAAGAAGAAGATGGACCGGTTCGACGTCTGCCCGGGCGAGGGGGAGACCGTGGTCTACAGTGTCGGCACGCTCTATGGCGAATGGCACGACGGCACGCCCTTCGAAGGCAACCGCTACGTCGATCGCTTCGTGGTGCGGGGGGGCAAGATCACCAAGATGGACGTCTGGAACGACAGCGCCGAGCGCATCCTGGTTCAACGCGGCATCGACGCGTAGCGCACAGCCCTCGAGTCCGATGGCGGCGCCGTCGTGCGTGGCGTCATCTCGGATTGGGATGGCCGTCGAGGCGAAGCTGATAGACAAAATAGGTGGGGGTGCAGAACCCAAGCTTGCGGCTCTTCAGGATGCTGAGGGTCTGCGGGCTGACGCCGAACTTCGCGCCAGTCAGGAAATCCGGGATCGCCTGGCAGATATAGTCTTCCCGGCAAAATCGCGACGGCGAACATACGTTCAAGAGCCCGCGGCCGACGCCGGCCGCAAAGGCGGCGCCGTCGAAATAGCCCTTGGCCATCTGTTCGAAGCCCTTGCCGCCGACGACAGCGCAGATCTCGTCAGGCGTGCTGCCAGGCTGAACGGCCGCCAGTTTCGACTCTTCGGGTTTGCACGGACGGGTGATGCGGCCGAGCGGCACGCCGATTTTTGTCGGTCGGCAATTGTAGTCATAGCCGCTCAATTTGCCCTCGGGCACGTGATAGACTAATTCATCCGTGCTCACGCGATCGGCAAAAGAGCGCAGGCTGAAGCTCAACAGATCCTTCGCATTGTTCTTCGCCGTCATGTCCTCGATTGCGTTCGAGCGGCAAGAGAGGCCTGCGTAGATGTTCTGCTGGGGTGGCAGACATTGGCCGAGATGGGAAGAGGCCGCCGCGTTCGTCACCACGGCCTGGCAGGCGAGATGTCGTGCGGCATTGCAGCTCCACTTCGCGCCATCCGCGAGATCGCCGTTCAGGGGGCACGGCATGTTGTCGCCGGCGGCTGAATAAACCGGGCTCGCGTTCTGCCAGGCCGCTGCGGGCGCAGACGGATGCGGGCGGAACGTGTCAGGGGCCTGGCCTCGCGAAAGGCTTTCAACGTAGCTCTTCCGGCGGGCAAGCTCCGCATGGACGTGCGGCGAGAACGGAAGCTGCAGACTGTTGCCGTCGAGCGCGTCCTTGATTGCCCCACCGCCGCTGCCGAAATCGACCCGGTCCACGCCCAGGAAGTGAAATCCCGCCGTCGAGGAGGATTGATGGCAGCCCATGCAGGACGATGTGTTCAGCCGTTCGAGCAGACCTGCGCCGGAGCGCGCGAACTTGACCGACTTCGCGGTCTTTTCCAGCGCCGTGACGATCTGCCCGGCCTGGTCCTTGCTGACCAGCAGGTCGAACGGCCGGTTGGCCACACGCGCGCTTCCGGCCGTGGAAAAACTCAGAGCGATATCGGCCTCGAGGCTCTCCGGCAGATTGAACACGCCGTTGTCGATCTCCTCCGCGTGGCTCGCGAGGTAGTCCTGCAATTGCTTCTGCTTGGAGGGATCCTTCAGGATCGCCTGCACGTCGGGTGTGTTCTCGAGCTTGATGGGCTGAAATTTTCCGCCCCTCAAGGCGAATATCCTCATCCAGTAGATCGCCTGGCCGGCGAATTTGCGGCCCTCCATGTTTTCGAGATCGGAGGGAAAGCGCACCACTTGGGCGTTGATTTCCATCTGCTTGAAGGTCAGCCTCGACAAATCCAGCGGGCCCTGCAGGAGGCGCTGGGCAGTTGAGTGCGGGTCGCCGCCGTCGATGCCATCGATGCGCCAGAGCGCAGCCACATCCTGGCAGCGCTTGCCGTCGTCACGGTAGCTGAAGACCATGTTCACGGTGAGCGGCATGCGCGAGGCGTAGGTCTTGCCGTTCATCCGGACTTCGTATGCGAGCCGGTAGATGAAGCGAAGTTCGCCGCAGTGGGTGGGATCGAAGTCGCGGCGATCGATGCGATTGACCACACCCGCCAGGATGAACAGCCCGTCGCTCGAACCGAGCCATTTTTCGTTGAAGACGCGAGCGACGTTGCCGTTCAGCCGCAAGGTCTTTCCGGCCTCCGTCTTGGCCGATTTTGGATCGTAGGTCTTGAGAATTTCCTTTTCCCAGTCGATCCCAAGGCCCGAAATGATCCGCGTCATGTCCGCGGACATGACGGCCGCAAATTGTCCGTAGGTCTCGCCAAAGCGCAACAAGTCGCTGGCGCGCGTGGGGCCCGGCGCCGGAGCCGGCGACGTGAGCTTTTCCGCCGCGTGGATTTTCTCAAGAAGCGTGATCAGCGAAAGCGCGGATGAATTGTCATGATCGAGTAAGGCGAGCACGGGTGTCTGGTCGATCAGGACCGTGACCGGCGTGGAAGGCTGCAGCGACTGGGCGAAGCAGAGCGGAATTGAGAAGGTCAACCAACAGATGATCGAGACGATGCGCATCTGTGATTTGTACCGCGGCAAAGGACATTTCACAATTTGGAGATGAGCCGCGCTATGACGATACGGCACGTCACCAGGGGTCCGAGTTGGGCCAGCCCTGGATGGTGATGCCTGTACCTTCACCCCTGGCGGCGCAAGAAGCCGGTGATCGTGACTTTCTCCCAGATGCCGGCCGCGGCAAAGGGATCGGCGCGGTTGAAGGCCTCGACCTCGGCCCGTCCGGGGGCCTCGATCAGGAACAGGCTGCCGATCATCTTCTCGCCATCGTCGGAGACGAGCGGGCCGGACATCACGATTTTGACCCCGAAGCGCGAGGTGTCGCTCAGGAACGCCTTGTGCGCGTCGTAATTGGCGAGCCGGGTCGGCAGCGCGCCGGTGCGGTCGAGGGCATGGATGGCAAACAGCATGATGTCTCCGGACAATGTCTTGGGACGGCCGTATTAGACGACCGTCCCGATTTTCGAAGCAGCGAGCCTACTTCGTGCCGAGCTTTTGCGCCTCTTCCCAGGTCGGGCAGGCCCGCTGTTCCAGCGGCACGTCGAACGGCCCGAAATTGTCCTTGGTGATGACGGTGGGTTTCAGCACGATCTCGGCAACGACGGGCTGTTCGCGCAAGTTGCGGATCGCCATCATGGTGCCGAGGCATCCCTGCGCAAAACCACTATAGTCGCCGCTTGCGAGCAGCTTGCCGGACTTGATGGCATCGATGGCTTCCTTGGTGCCGTTGATGCCGATCACCTGCGCCTTGCGATTGGCGCCATCCAGCGCCTCGATCGCGCCGACCGCCATGGCATCGTTGGCGGCGAGCACGCCGTCGATCTGCGAGTTGGACTGCATCAGGTTTTCCATCACCTGGAGCGCCTGGAGCCGCTGGTAGTTGGCGGGCTGCGAAGCAAGCAGCTTTGCGCCCGGAGTTTCCTTCAGCGCATCGTTGAAGCCCCTGATACGGTCGACATTGGTCAGCGAGCCCTTGACGCCCTCGATGATGACGATGTTGCCCTTGCCGCCGAGCGTCTTCAGCAGGTAGCGCGCGGTTTCGAGCCCGAGGCTGTAATCGTCGGCGCCGACGAAGGAGACGAACTTGCCGCCGGCAGAGCGGTCGGTGATGTTGACCACCGGGATCTTGGCGTCGTTGATCTTCTCGACACCGGGCACCATCGCCTTGTAGTCGACGGGAATGAAGACGATCGCGCTCGGCTTCTTCACCACGACGTCCTCGATCTGGCTCAGCTGCTCGGGGATCGAGTCCGGCTTGGTCGGGATGTAGTGCAGCGTTTTGGCGTTCAGCGCCTTGGCCGCGACGTCGGCGCCGACCCGCACGGTCTGAAAGTAGGGGTTGGTCTGGTTCTTGGTGAAGACCGCGATGGTCTCGCCGTCGGCACGGGCCTGCGTGGTGAACGCTGCGGCCATCAGAATCGGCAGTGCAAGGTGGCCCAATTTCGATTTCATATGATCTCCATCCCTCATTTTGGTTTGTTGGATTTTGCGTAAGAACTCATTGCGAGCGGCGGCGGGTCTGCATGTCGAGCCAGACGGCGAGAATGACGATCACGCCGGTGACGAGCGGTTGCCAGTTGGCGCTGACGGACAAGAGGTTCATGCCGTTGAGCACGAGCGTCAGGATCAGCGCGCCGACGAAGGTGCCGAATACCGTGCCGACGCCGCCGAACAGCGAGGTGCCGCCGATCAGCACGGCCGCGATCGCCGGAAGCGTCAGGCTTTCGCCGATATCGGCCTCCGCGGAATTCAGCCGCGACAGGAAGATGATCGACGCAAGCCCCGCCATGGTGCCGGAGACGGCATAGACCAGCAGCAGCCGGCGCGCGACCGGAATTCCGGAGAGTCGCGCGGCAATCGGGTTGGCACCGATCGCATAGATCTCCTGGCCCCAGATCGACCGCTGCGCAAACAGCGTCCCGATCGCGAGGAAGATCAGGAGCAAATAGACCGGAATCGGCAGGCCGAACAGATAGCCGCTGCCGATCTGCCGGAAGCCCGCGGGGAAGCCGTGAATGGTGTCGCCGGCCATGTACCAATAGGTGAGGCCGTTCAGCACCCAGAGCATGCCGTAGGTGGCGATGAAGGAGGGGATGCGCAACGCCGTCACCATGACGCCGTTGAGGAGGCCAACGACGCCACCGACCACCAGCGCGGTGAGAATCCCCAACACCGGCGAGCCGGTCTGATGGATCACCGTGCCGGCAAGGCAGGCCGACAGCGCGACATTGGCGCCGACGGAGAGATCAAGGCCAGCGGTCAGCACCACCAGCGTCAGGCCCGAGGCAATGAAGAAGGTCAGACTCGCCTGCCGCAGCACGT
The DNA here is from genome assembly GCF_054185185.1 of Bradyrhizobium sp. UFLA05-153. NCBI lineage: Bacteria > Pseudomonadati > Pseudomonadota > Alphaproteobacteria > Hyphomicrobiales > Nitrobacteraceae > Bradyrhizobium > Bradyrhizobium sp. UFLA05-153. The sequence continues at coordinate 32,309 of NZ_JBBIAM010000005.1, read as the reverse complement.
TGAGGACGTTGCCGAGGCTCAGGAAGGAGTCGCTGAGGACTGCGAGCACGGCGCAGATCAGCAGCGCCGCGAGCAGGCGGTAGAACACCTGGATCGCATCCTGCGACAGGAAGGAGCGGGGCGGGGAGATGGCTTCCTTGGTGATGTCGGTCATGCGCGGCTCCTGATGCCGTCCAGGAACAGCGCGACAATGACGAGGACGCCGACGCTCGCGACCTGCACCGAGGATGGCAGCGAGATCAGATTGAGCCCGTTGCGCAGGACGCCCACCGCGATCACGCCGAGCACGGTGCCGAGCAGCCAGCCATTGCCACGCTCGAAGGACGTGCCGCCAACCGCAACCGCCGCGATCGCATCGAATTCGAGACCGAGGCCTGCAGTCGGGTGGCCGGAATTCATGCGCGCGGTCATCAAGAGGCCTGCGACGCCGGCCATGGTGCCGCCGATCGCGTACACCGCGATCAAGAGGCGGTTGGGTGACAGGCCGGCATATCTCAGCGCCTCGCGATTGCCGCCGAGCGCGAAGATGTAGGTGCCGAAGCGGGTGTGATAGAGCAGGGCATGAAAGAACGCGTAAGTCACGAATGCCATCACGATCGGGACCGGCACGCCAACGAGCGTGGACGAGTAGATGTCACGCACACTGTGGGGGATGCCGACCACGCTCTGGCCGTCGGAGACGATCAGCGACAGGCCCTGCGCCATGCCGAGCGTGCCCAGCGTTGCAACGAAGGGCGGGATTCCGAGGATCGCGACCAGCCAGCCATTGACGGTGCCGAAGGCGGCGCCGACCAGGACGCCGACGGCCAGCCCAAGCAGCATCGACTTGGTCGCGAGCGACACGATGGCAACGCAGAGTGAGGTCAGCGTCAGCACCGCGCCCATCGACAGGTCCAAGCCCTCGGTCATGATGATCAGCGTCATCGGCAGCGCCAGCATAGTCAGGATCGTCGACTGCACCAGCACGTTGGAGAGGTTCGCAACCGACAGGAAGCCGGGCGCGATCGTCCCGAACAACGCGATCAGGAGCGCCAGCACGATGGCGACGCCGGGGATGCGCTGGAGCGGATTTGGTTGCGAAACGACCGTGGCCTCACGCATGGTGCATCCCCAGTCGCACGATGTTCTCCTCCGTCAGCTCATTGCGGGCCAGATGTCCGGCGATACGGCCCTCGCGCATCACGTAGGCGCGGTCGCAGACATGGCAGATCTCGACCTGCTCGGATGAGATCATCAGTGCCGCGGCGCCTTCCGCCACCAACCGGTCGATCAGCGCAAAGATCTCGGACTTTGCGCCGATGTCGATGCCGCGCGTCGGCTCGTCGAAGATGAAGAGCTTTGCGCCGGCAGCCAGCCACTTGCCGATCACAACCTTCTGCTGGTTGCCGCCGGAGAGCAGCCCGACAGTCTGCCGCGCGCTCGGAGTCGCGATCCTGAGCTGCCGGATCAGGCTGTCGGAGGTGCGCTGCGCACGACGCGGATCGAACAGGCCGGTCGGAAACAGCTTTCGCAGCGCCGAGACCACGAGATTGTCGCCGACCGAGCGGAGCAGAGCGAGCCCCTCGCTCTTGCGGCTCTCCGGGATCAGCGCGATACCGCGGCGGGCGGCGACGTCCGGCTCGCCGGAGATCGTCTTGCCGTCGAAGATGATCTCGCCGCCTGTTACGGGATTCGCGCCGAAGATGGCGCGCGCGACCTCGCTCCGGCCCGAGCCGACGAGCCCGCAGAGGCCAACGATCTCGCCCTGGCGAACCTCGATGTCGATGTCGGAAATGCCGGTCGGCGAGGTCAGGCCCTTCACGCTGAGCAGCACCTCGCCGGGCTTGTCGGCGAAGTTGCGCGGATAGGTCATGTCGACGGTGCGGCCAACCATCATGCGGACGAGCTGGTCCGGCGTCACGTCGGCGGGCCGGACGCCGTCGATACGGCGGCCGTCACGCAGCACCGTGATACGATCGCCAAGCGCGAACACCTCGGCCATGCGGTGCGAGATATAGACGATGGCAACCCCATCGGCCTTCAGCCGCGCGATCAGCGCGACCAGGAGCTCGGTCTCGCGGTCCGAAAGCGCCGCAGTCGGCTCGTCCATGACCAGGATGCGCGCATTCTGGCTGATCGCTTTCGCAATCTCGACCATCTGCTGCTGGGCGACGCCTAGCTTGTCGACCGTGATGGAGGGATCGATATCGAAGCCGATGGTGTCGAGCACGCGCTTGGCATCGGCCAGGATCCTTCGGCGGTCGATCGTGCCGGGGATGCGGCCCTTCGGCTCGCGGCCGAGGAAGATGTTTTGCGCGATATCGAGGTGGGGAACGAGCGAGAATTCCTGGAAGATGACGGCGATGCCGAGCTTCTGCGCCTCGGTGGTCGATGAAATCGTGACCTTCTCGCCCTTGTAGTAGAACTCGCCGGCGTCGGCCCGGTAGGCACCGCACAGCACCTTCATCAGGCTCGACTTGCCGGCGCCGTTCTCGCCCAGCAGCATATGGACCTCGCCGGGAAACACGGCAAAGGACACCTCATCCAGCGCCTTGACGCCCGGAAATTCCTTGCTGATGCCGCGCAGCTCGAGCAGCGGTGTGTCGGCCTCCTCCATTGTCCGTCCTCTCCAAAAGAATCGGCTTGCCGGACTCTTGTCGGTCCTTTCAGCCGTGATCCGGCTTAAGCAGCTCTCACGCTGCTCGCAAGCTGCTTCAGGCCGAAATCATAGTTGAGATGAAAATAGTCGCCGTCCACCATGCGACCATCCGGCGCACGGCCGGCCGGGTGACGAACGAACGCGCGGATCAGGCTGTCCTTGACGCCGAACACCACGTCGGAGTCGAGGTACTTATCGCCGGCGACGAACACGTGCGTCACGAGCTGTTCGAAGCCTGGCGCGGAGATCATGAAATGCACATGCGCCGGACGCCAGGGATGCCGGCCCTGCGCCTCCAGCATTTCGCCGACCGGCCCGTCATGCGGGATCGGGTAGGCGGCGGGCTTGATCGACCAGAAATGAAAGCGGCCGTTCTGGTCGGTGTGGAAGCGCGCCCGCATGGCGAGATCGCCGATCTTGTCGAGCTGCTGCACGTCGTAATAGCCGTCGTCGTCGGAATGCCAAACATCGACCAAGGCGCCGGCGAGCGGCCGGCCGTCGACGGTCGAGACGGTCCCTGTGACCAGCATCGGATCGCCTTCCATGGCACCGGAGATGTCCTCGCCGCTGGTCTTCCCCGGGGCAGCCTGCACGAAGAAGGGGCCGAGCACCGTCGTCTCGGTCGCGCCCTCCGGCACCGGATGGTTGATGGCGTCGACCAGCATGGAGACGCCGAGCGTGTCCGATAGCAGGATGAACTCCTGGCGCTTGTCGTCGCACATGTGGCCGGTGCGGGTCAGGAAGTCGATGCCATACTCCCATTCCTTCTGGGTCGGCCGCACCTCGCGGACGAAGGCGTGAAGATGGCGCACCAGCGCCTCGCTGACCTGCTTGATCCGCGGATCGGTGGCGCCCTTGATCCGCTCCAGCACGGCATCGGTGATCGTGTTCTCGTTGAAGTTACGCAACGTTGCCTCCGTTGATCAGAGCTTTGGTTCGCCAAGCCCGGACAGCCGTTCCAGATGCTTGACGGTCGCGATGAAGTCGGTCTCGCCATCGCCCTGAGCAACCAGCGAGCCATAGGTCTCGCGCACCTGTGCAGCGAGCTGGAGCGGTACGCCGACGGCGTGGCCGGCGCCCAGGATGAGATCGAGATCCTTGGCCATCTGCTTGCACGAGAAGGTGGACTCGAAGTCCCGCGTCCTGAGCGGCGCAGTCTTGTACTTCACCATGGGCGAGGCGACCGCGCTGTCGTCGAGCACCTTCAGAATGTCGTGCCAGGCGATTCCGCCCTTGCGCGCGAGCGCGAGGCTCTCGGCCATCATGGCGGCCGACACCGCGATCATCAGGTTAACCGCGAGTTTTGCGTAGCGTGCTTCCTCGCCGGGCCCGAGATAGGTTTGCGCGCGGGTGAAGGTTGCGAACAGCGGCTTTGCGGCTTCGAAGACGTCCTTTGGGCCCGAAACGAAGCAGGTCAGCGCGCCCGTGTGGACGATGCTGGCGTTGCCGGAGACCGGCGCACGCAGATAGGCGACGCCGCGCGCCCGTGCGGCGGCGTCGACCTCAGCGGAGGCCTCTGCGCTGACCGTGCTGGTCTCGATCAGCACGGCTCCCGGCGCCATCGCGCCGATGAGGCCGGTTGGGCCGAGCATCACAGCGCGTAGCGCGGCATCGTCGGGCAGGGAGGTGATCACCGCAGCCTGGCCGCTGACCGCGTCGGCCGGCGACGCCGCAACAGGGATGCCCAGTTCACGCGCGGCAGCGATACGAGCCGCACTTGGATCGAAGACGGTCACGGCATAGCCCGCCTTGGCGACGAGCGCCGACATCGGCAGGCCCATCTTGCCGATGCCGATGAAAGCAATGTTTTTCGAAGCGTCTGTCATTCTTGTTGTCCGTTGGCACCTTTAGGCGGCGCGTCCTTGTCGTTCGATGTCCTGCACCAGCCGCCGCCCGGATTGCGCGAGCATCTCCTTCTTCCGCTCCAGCCCGTCAACCAGCAGTCTGCCGTTCCGCTTCTTCCAGACGCCGCCGATCATCACCGCCTCGATGTTGGCAAGACTGGTCTGCATCACGACGGTGGCGACGGGATCGTGAACCGGAAAGAGATTGAGATCGGAGGCATTGATGACCACGAGGTCGGCCAGCTTGCCCGGTGTGAGCGAGCCGATCTGGCTGTCGCGGCCGAGCATGCGGGCGCCCTCCAGCGTGACCCAGCGCAGCGCCTCTCGCGCCGGAATTGTCGTCGTCGCCGGAATGGTGCCGCTGGCCTTGCGCGACTCGGCATTGTCGAGCGCCCGCTGCATCGATAGCGCGACACGGGCGGCGGAGAAGAGATCGCCGGCCAGCACGGATTCGAGATCAATGCCAATCGTCGGCCGGACGCCGCGCTTCAGGAGCCGGCCGGTGATCGGAAAACCGTGACCCTGGATCATCTCGTTTTCCGGCGTCACCGAGAACGACGCGCCGAGATCGACGAGGCGTTGCAGGAGGTCGTCGGAAAGGTCGTTGCCGTGAACGATGTTGACATTGGCCCCGACGAGGCCGGCTTCGATCAGCTTCTCCCAGCCGCCGGGCGTCCTGGCCGGACCGCCGCCCTGGTGCATCGAGACGATCAGGCCATCCTCCCGCGCCAGGCGGAAATCGTGCATGGCGACGTCGAGGGTCGAATAGTGCGGGCCGAGGATGGCAAGTCCAAGCGTGACGAGTCCGTTACGATCGGCGAGGGGGCCCGTCAGCAACCGCTCGACCTCGCGGCGCGGATGCGGGATCTCCGAGAAATGCGGCTCGCCGGGTTTTGGCTCGGGTTTCGGCGAGCCGTGGAAGAACGCGGCGCGGATACCGCTCTCGATCAGGCCGCGCACGGCGGCGTCGGTGTGGTCAGGCGTCGGATTGTTGTGGCACCAGTCGACCAGCGTCGTGGTGCCGCAATTGATCTGGTTCAGTGCGCCGACGAGCGTTGCGATGTAGATGTCGTCGGGCCGGAACACGGTTGCCAGCCCCGCATGCATGCGTCGGAAATACTCGAGCAGCGTCCAGTTCGCGGCAAACCCTCGCAAGCCCGTCTGCCAGGTGTGCATATGGGCGTTGATCAGACCCGGGATGACGATGCGTCCGGTGCCGTCGATGACATCAGTCTCGGCCGTTCCGCTGCCAAGCTCGATGCCGGGGCGCACGTCAATGATCCGGCCGCCCTCGACCAGCACGTCGCCGGCACGGAGATCGCCAAGCGTATCATCCATGCTGATGATGGTTGCCGATTTGATCAGCGTGCGCCGCATCGCTTCAAGCCGCCGCTTTGGTTGCGGTCGGCGGCTCGCCCGCCCAGGCGCGCGCGATCAGGTCGCGGATGGCGTTGCGCTCGAGGGGGCGCGGATTCCAGTAGGCATTGGTGACCGCGAGATCCGCCGCCTTGTCAACGCCGCCCTCGGGCATGCCGATGTCGCGCAGGGCCAGCTTTGCATGCAGCCGCTTGGCAAGGTCGTAGAGTCCCTGCGATGCGTCGGCCGCGCCGATCGCGCGTGAGATCCGCATCATCGCATCGGGTACCGCGGGCGCGTTGTAGGCCAGCGCATGCGGCAGCACGATGGTGTGCGTCTCGGCATGCGGCAGATCGAAGGTGCCGCCGAGCGTGTGGCAAAGCTTGTGATGTAGCGCCATGCCGACGGTGCCGAGGCAGACGCCGCAGAGCCAGGCGCCATAGAGCGCCTCGGTGCGGGCCTCGCGGTCATCGCTCTTCGCGGCAATGGCGGGGAGGGCACGTGCGAGAAAGCGGATGCCTTCCTCCGCCATTAGCGAGGTCACGGGATTGGCGTCGCGCGCGTAAAGCGCTTCCACCGCATGCGCGATCGCATTGATGCCGGAGGTCGCTGCAAGGCCGACCGGCAGCGTCAAGGTCAAGTCGACATCGTAGATCACGGTCTCCGGCAGCACGGCCGCATCGCGCACCGTGGTCTTGAGGCCATTCTCGGTCTGGCCGACGATCGGCGTCATCTCCGAACCGGCATAGGTGGTTGGAATGCAGAGCTGATTGACGCCGGTGCGTAACGCCAGCGCCTTGCCGAGGCCCGTGGTCGAGCCGCCGCCGAGTGACACGACGCAGTCCGCCTCGCAGGCCTTCATCGCCGTGAGCGCCTTCGCGGTGACCTCGACCGGTGTGTGCATGGTGGCGCCGGCAAAGAGGCCGGCATAGAGCGGACCGAGTGCAGCGCCGAGGTTCTTGCCTTGCGCTTCCTGCTGCGGCGTCGTCAGCACCATCGCGCGCTTGCCGCCGAGCCGCTCGACCTCGGCCTTGGCCGCCGCAAGTGTTCCGCTGCCGAACACGACGCGGCAGGGGAGGTTTTCAAAGGTGAACGAACCGATCATGTGCCGGTCTCTTTGATGGGATAATCGACCTGGAAGCGGCCGATCCGCAAGTCGCCGAGCGCCTCGCGCACGCGCAGGTGCTCCGGATGGTTTGCATAGGCCTGCAGCGCGGCGCTGCTCGAGAATTCGGAGAACAGGACGACATCGCAGGCGTAGTCGACATCGCTGACGTCGAGACCGACCTCGATGTGGGTGAGGCCGTCGATCAGGCCTTTGAGGCCCTCGAAAAGGGTTTTGACCTTGAGCCGGGCCGCGGAGCGCTCCGCAGGCGTCTCCCCGCGCAGCCGCCACATCACGATGTGCCTGATCGGGCCCGACATTTCCTGAGTTCCTCGCCACTCATATTGCTTGTTGATGCGCATTTTGCCTTGCAGAAATCGGAAATAAAGGCCAAAAATCGCAAGTCTCTTTTCCGATTTATGCAAAAATGGACTGCCTTCTCCAGCTCGAGGTCTTCGCCAAAACGGCCGAACTCGGCAGCCTGTCCAAGGCCGCCGAAACGTTGCGGATGTCGAATGCGGCCGCGAGCCGTCATCTCAGCGCGCTGGAGGAGAGGCTCGCGGTCCGCCTGATCGAGCGCAACACGCGCCGGCAATGGTTGACGGAAGCAGGACAAGAGCTGTTGCAGCGTTGCAGCACGCTGTTGAACGAGCTCGCCGAGGCCGAAGACGCCGTCTCGGACCGTGCGCTGTCGCCGAAAGGCATGCTGCGTGTCACGAGCTCGCTGTCGTTTGCGATGATCTATCTCGCGCCGATGCTGCCGGCGTTCCGCGCGCTCTATCCAAAGCTCAACGTGCAGATCATCACCGCCAACCGCTATCCCGATTTCATCGAGGCGGGCATCGACGTCGCGATCCGCACCAGGGAGCACGAGCCGGACTCCAATATCGTCGTCCGTCGCATCGGCCAGATGCGGCGCGTGCTGGCGGCAGCACCGTCCTATCTCGCCAGGCAGGGACGGCCTGAGAATCCGGCAGATCTCGCCCGCCACGACATGCTGATCTACAACCTCGCCAACGATCCCTATTCGCTGCGGCTCAGCAAGGACAATGCGGCCCAGACCATCCGCATCGCGCCGACGCTCGACAGCAATGACGGCCAGGTGATCCGCGGCGCTGCGCTCGCAGGCCTCGGCATCCTCATCCAGCCGCTCTATATCGTGCAGGGCGACATTTCCTGCGGCCAGCTCGTACCGTTGTTGATGGATTGGGAGCTGCCCTTGCTCACCATGAACATCGCCTACCAGAACCGCGTCAGATTGCCTGCCAAGATCAGAGTGTTTTCCGACTTCCTGGTCAATCACATCCGCGAGCACTCGCCGGCGGGGATCTGGATGGACGCAAAGGAGCGCGCCCTCGATTCGTCAGGCGCGATATAAAGCACGATAAGCAGCGTCCCATCTGTGCTCGCTTGCGTGCCTGCCACAAGCGAGTGGCGCCGGTTTGGCGCCACTCCTTTGTCCGCGGCAAGCACTGATCAGCAAGCACTGATCAGAACGAGCAGCCATAAGCCGTGAGGGAGGCCTTCGTCGCATCGATGGTCTGCTTGCAAGCCGACTCCATGGTCGCCTTCGTCGACGGATTCTTGGCGAGATCGGTCCACGTCTTGCGCATCTGGTCGATCTGCGACTTGTACGTTGCGCGCTGCTCCGCAGGAATCTTGGAAGTGATGCAGGCGTCGTATTTGGTCAGAAACTCGTCGCAGACGGCGATGCCTGTGCCCTCCGCGTGGGCCGCCGTGACGCCGGCGAGCAAGGCGAGGCCCGTGATGCCCGGCAGTATCCGCCGCCAGTTCGCGCTCGAACCCGCCGCGGCCTTCGATGTTGCTTGACGCATATCTCTCATTTCCTTGTCACAACTCAGTAGCTTCGAACGCCGGCGTGCGCCCGGATTCGCCTTGTCTCCTCCGATCGATGCGCCAGACATCTCGCACCGGCAAATGGTCGGCGTTGCGGATGTAGAGCAGCTCGAGCGATGAGTATTCAGAGGCAAGACCGGGCACTATCTGCCGGCGGCGAACGAATGTTCCGTCAATCGGGCGAGATTGTGGGTGATGACGCAGTGACAATTGCGCAGGGCGCGACATCGTATGGCGAGCCGCGACAACGCAGTGTCGCGGCAAGAGAGCCGATGCACTAGGTGGTGGTGCGCAGGTCTGGGGCTAGCGCGCTCGCGGGAACGGCAGCAATTGACCAGCCAGCGTCGCGCCGCTGGCTGCGATGGCTGCCATCACAAGCGCCCAGACGACGAAGAGCCGATGACCGATCAGCACGCCGCTCAGGAGCGGTGCGGTGATGTTGGCGCCCGACATCAGCGATTGATTGAGGCCCATGATCATGCCTTGTCGATTGATCGCGGTGCTGCGCGACAGCTCCGCCGTCAGCGTGCTGCGGGCGAACATCGTGCCGACGATGATCAGCGTCAGGAATAAGGCGAGCAGGCTGTTGCTGTTTCCGATCGCGAGGCCGGAAAATCCGAGCGCCATGCACGCGAACGCCAGCAGCACGATGCCACGGTCGGATGCAAAGCGGTTCGCGCGCGTAATCAGCAGACCTTGAACGACCATGTTGATGAAGCCGGCATAGGCGAACACCCAGCCGAGCTCGCGCGCGCCGAAGGGATGTCCGTCCCACGAGAACCGCGCCGACAGGAACAGGCCGATTTGCGACAGGAACATCGAGTTGACGAAGAAAAACACGATCAGGAGACCGAGCACCCGCCACGCATGACGCATGCCGACGATCGCACGCGTCACCTTCGCTTGGGGAACACGGTGATGATAGAGCGGCTCGGAGGCGGGATGGTCGGGCGGCAGCAGGGCGACGGTTGCCAAAATGCTGATGAACGATAGTGCCGCGGCGGCCCGTACCGGCGCGGTGTCACCGTAATGGACGAGAAAGCCGGAGAGCGCCGGCCCCAGCAGCAGCCCCGTTCCGATCGCTCCACTGGTCATCCCGAGCGCCTGCTTGCGCGTCGACGGCGCGCTGTGCTCGGCCGCATAGGCATGCGCCACCGAGATATTGCCCGAGGTCAGACCGTCGATGATCCGGGCGAGAAAGACCAGGGTCAGGTTGGTTGCAAGCGCGAGCAGAGCAAAGCCGACGAACGTACCGATCTGGCTGACGAGCAGGACCTTGCGGCGGCCATAGCGGTCCGAGAGCATGCCCACCACTGGTCCGGCTACGAGCTGGCAGACGGCGTAGGCCGAGATCAGCATGCCCAGCACGAACGGTGTTGCACCGAGCCGCTGCGAGTAGAACGGGAGCAGGGGCAGGATGATCCCCAATCCCGTGGCATCCACGGCCACCACGACAAAGGTTGGCACGAGCGACAGGCTGCTGTCGCCCTGCAGCGCGTGGCCGGCCTCTGTCGTGGAACCCGCGCTCATGGTGCGTCGGTCTCGTTCGCTTTCCCGTGATCAGGTGCAATATCCCGGCCTATATAGTTGTCACCTAATAGTTTGCATCCTATCTAATTTGCATGGCTCCCTCGCAGTCGCATATCCACGCCGAGATTGGCCGGCTGATTGCGCGCCTTGGCCGCATCTGGCGTCGCGAGTCGGACCAGGCGCTGTCGGATCACGGCCTGTCGTATGCGACCGCGATTCCACTTCTGGTGCTGTCGCGGCAGGGAACTTCGGTGCGGCAGGGCGTGCTCGCCGAGGAATTGGGGATCGAAGGACCCTCGCTGGTGCGGCTGATCGATCTGCTCGCGGCCGATGGTCTCGTCGAGCGCCGCGAGGACCCGACCGACCGGCGTGCCAAAACGCTACACCTCACAGCAACAGGCGACGCCAAGGTGGAGGAGATCAACCGCGTATTGCGCCGGGTGCGGGCGAGCCTGCTCAAGGATATCGGAGCGGAGGAACTTGCGATAACCTTCGCGACGCTCCAGCGCATCGAGCAGCGCGCCAGCCGCCTGCATGACGCGAAGACTGGTTCAGAGGCGAAATAGTCATGCGCGCTGATGAGCCGTTCCTGGTCCGCCACGCGGACCTCATCTTCGCCTTGAAGACGTTTGCCGCGTCGATGCTGGCGCTCGTTATCGCCCTATGGATGGATCTGCCGCGGCCCTATTGGGCAATGGCGACCGTCTACATCACCTCGCAGCCGCTCGCCGGCGCCACCAGCTCCAAGGCATTCTTTCGCGTCATTGGGACGCTCGTTGGAGCCACGGCGACGGTGGCCATGGTGCCCAATCTCGTCGACGCGCCGGAACTGCTCTGCCTCGCCATCGCGGTTTGGGTCGGTCTTTGTCTTTACGTCTCACTGCTCGACGGCACGCCCCGCAGCTATCTCTTCATGCTGGCGGGCTATACGGTTGCGTTGATCGGCTTCCCCTCTGTCTCCGACCCCGGAAACATCTTTGACACCGCGCTTGCGCGCGTGGAGGAGATTTCGCTCGGCATCATCTGTGCGAGCCTGGTCTCGACCGTCGTGTTTCCCCGCAGCGTCGCGCCGGCCGTCGCGGCGCGTGTCGACAATTGGCTCAGGGACGCGCGCCGCCTCAGCCACGACACATTGCTCGGTCGCGGCACCGACGAAGCCCGCCGCGCGCTCCGGCTGCGCCTTGCCACCGACATCGTCGAGATCGACACGCTTGCGGTCCATCTCGGTTATGACCGCCTGGCGGACGCCGAGGCCGTGACCGGCCTTCGTGAAATCCGCGTACGGATGCTGATGCTCTTGCCGGCGATCGCCTCGATCGAGGATCGGCTGGCCGCGCTCGGCGAACGGGGTCTCCAGGCGCAGCCCGAGCTCAAGCGCCTGCTTGGGGATCTCGGTACATGGGTTTCGGAGAACGCGCGGCTGCCGCCCGAGCCGATCCGCGCCGCGATCGAGGCGCGGCAGGCGGCGCTCGACGGCAACGCCTCCTGGGAGCGGATCATCACGACCAGCCTCCTGTCGCGATTGCGTGAGCTCGTCGATCTCTCCTGTGACTGCCGCGCGCTCAGCGAGGCGATCGCCGCCGGCCGGAGGATTTCCACGGTCGATCTCGTCTTCCATCCCGAGGCTGGTGCTGCAGCCGTGCGTCATCGCGACCGCGGCCTCGCGCTGTGGTCGGCGGCCGGTGCGGTCATCGCCATCCTGATCTGCTGCGCCTTCTGGATCGGGACCGGCTGGCCGGATGGCGCATCGGCGCCGATGATGGCGGCAGTGGCCTGTTGCTTCTTCGCCGCCCAGGACGATCCCGCGCGCTTCATCCGCAGCTTTGGCTTGTGGTCGCTGGTCGCGATCGTCGTGGTCGCGATCTACCTGTTCGCGCTGGTGCCCGCGATCTCCCATATCGAGGTCCTGATCGTCGCGCTGGCGCCGACCTTCCTGCTCTATGGCCTCCTGATCGCGCGGCCCGCGACGACCGGCACCGGCATGGCGCTCGCCGCCAATACGGCGACGCTGCTCGCGCTGCAATCGACCTATAGCGCGGATTTTGCCGCCTATGCCAATTCCGCGCTTGCCTTCTTCGTCGGTGTCGGCATCGCCGAGCTCGTGACCCGGATCGCGCGCGGGGTGGGAGCAGAGTGGGTCGCCAAGCGCCTGGTGCTATCGAGCTGGAAGACGCTGGCGGTCGCCGCCGAGCGCCGCGGCAAGCATGATCGCGCGGAATTCGCAGGTCTGATGCTGCACCGGATGGGATTGCTCGTGCAGCGTATCGCCTTCGTCTCGGAGGCCGACCGTCGCGACACCGAGAGCCTGGCGCAGCTCCGCATCGGGCTCAACATCATACACCTTCGTCGGGCTCGCTACGGCCTCGCTGCATCCACGCTCTTCGTTCTCGACGACATGCTGGATCAGCTCGCTGCCGCATTCCGTCACTATACCGGCGCCGGCATGCCACCAGAGCTGCTCGCGCGCATCGACACCGCGCTCGCCGCGGCCGTCGAGGATCCCAACCCGCAGGCGCGGGAGGACGCCCTGCTCGGGCTCGTCGGCATCCGGCGCGGGCTGTATCCGCAAGCACCCGCCTATCGCCCGCAGCGAGGGGAGAGCTTTGCGGCATGAGGTATGAGATCGACATTTACGGCGTGCTCGTGCCGGCGCTGCTGCTGTGGCTGATCGTGGCCTTTGCGATCAGTGCCGTCTTGCGCCGGCTGATGCAGCGCTTCGGCCTCTACCGGCTGGTCTGGCATCGCGCGCTGTTCAATTTCGCGCTGTTCGTCTGCATTCTCGGCGGCATCGTGTATCTTTCGGAGTTTCTGCCATGAAGGGGAATTTCGCCTGGCTCGGCCGGGTTGCCTTGACGCTGCTTGTCGTCGTTGCGGCGATCGCCGTCGGCCGAGGGCTTTGGGCTTACTACATGGAGGCGCCGTGGACGCGCGACGGGCGCGTCCGCGCCGACGTGGTCCAGGTGGCGCCCGACGTGTCAGGTTTCGTGACGGAGGTTCTGGTCAAGGACAACCAGAAGGTCCATCGCGGCGACGTCTTGTTTCGCATCGATCGGGAGCGCTTTGCGCTGGCGCTGCAACAGGCCGACGCCGCGCTTGCCGGCCACCGCGCCACGCTCGACCAGGCCAATGCCGACTTGAAGCGTTACAGCGCGCTCACTACCGACGCTGTTTCGCAGCAGAAGCAGGAGCAGGTGCTTGCCACGCAGTTGCAGGCCAAGGCGGCCTACGATCAGGTGGTCGCCGACCGGGCGGTGGCCCAGCTCAATCTCGATCGCAGCGACGTGCGGGCCTCGGTAAACGGCATCATCACCAACATGGACTTGCGGCCGGGCGCGTATGTGACGGCCGGAAAGGGCGTGATGGCGCTCGTCGACACCGACACGCTGCATGTCGAAGGCTATTTCGAGGAGACCAAGCTTGCGCGCATCCGCATCGGCGACAAGGTGCAGGTCCGCCTGATGGGCGAGCCCGCGAAGCTCACCGGCCACGTCGAAAGCATCGCGGCCGGGATCGAGGATCGCGACCGCGCCGCGGGCGCGAACTTGCTCGCCAACGTCAACCCGACCTTCAGCTGGGTCCGACTGGCCCAGCGCGTTCCCGTACGGATCGCGCTCGACGAGATCCCGGACAATATCGCACTGGTCGCCGGCCGCTCGGCGACCGTGGAGGTGCTGAACTAGAGCATGATCCGGAAAAGTGTGAAGCGGTTTTCCCTCGCGACAAACGCGGAACGCGTTTGCGCGTAGATCATGCTCAAACAACAAGCTACCAGGTCGCGGTGAAGGCCTTCTGAAGCTCGGCAGGCGCCGTGACGCCGCTCGCGATCAGGAGCTGGGTGAGAACGCGCGCCTTCTGCGGGTTCAGGTCCTCAGACACGACGAAGCCGTTCTTGTCGTCGTCGACCTCGACATTGCGCGTGACGAAGCCCGAGCGGACCCGTGTGGCGCGGACGACGATGATGCCCTTCTTGGCGGCCGCCTCGAGCGCGTCGAGCGCGGGCTTCGACGTGTTGCCGTCGCCGACGCCTGCCAGCACGATGCCCTTGGCGCCGTGCGAAATCGCGTCCTCGATCGGAATGGCGTCCATGTTGGCGTGGGAGTAGACGATCTCGACGCGGGGCAGAGGATCGCTTGCCGGCAGCGCATAGGTCGTGCGCTTCGCACCCGCCTGCGCCAGGAAACGAACGCCGCCGGCGGTGTCGACATAGCCGATCGGACCGTCGTTGGGCGACATGAACGTCTCGACGCTCGTGGTGTTGGTCTTGGTCACCGAGCGGGCGCTCTGGATCTTGTCGTTCAACACGGCCATGACGCCCCGCCCGCGCGAACGCGGATCGGCGGCGACCTGGAAGGCTTCATAGAGATTGCCGGGGCCATCCGCGCTGACCGCCGTAGCGGGCCGCATTGAGCCGACGATGACCACGGGCTTGTCGCCCTTGACCACGTTGTCGAGGAAGAACGCGGTCTCCTCCAGCGTATCCGTGCCGTGGGTGATGACGACCGCATCGGCCTCGTTCTTGTCGAAAGCCTGCTGGATGCGCTGGGCCAGCGCAAACCAGACCTTGTCGTTCATGTCCTGCGATCCGATCGACGAAATCTGTTCGGCATTCACGCTCGCGAGCTTGTCGAGGCCCGGGACCGAGGCGACCAGTTGCTCACCGGTGATCTGGCCGGATTTGTAAGCGCCTGCTGCCCGTGGATCGGCTTGACCGGCGATGGTCCCGCCGGTCGCGAGCACGAGAACGCGCGGCAGATTGTCGGCGGCATATGCGGCCGTATTGATCGTGAATGATGATGCCGCCAGCGCGATCACCGGAATGGAGAGCATCGCGATCAGGCTTTGCCGGCGGCTTGCCGATGTCAGGGTGTCGTTCGTCATTGAAATGATCTCCCGTCAAGGCTTCGATGCCTGAATGGTCCCGCCAGCACCCATCATGTTTTCCATCCCGCGACATTTTGTCAATCGATGATTGCCTTCCGGGATCGACGCGCGTCGCGACGACGGCGGCTGCCGGCCAAAACCGTGTCCACGTTGCGCATCCCGGCTTTTGTGGGCTAACTGGCACGAGTTGTCGAAAGAGCAACGTCCGCTGCGGAGGAAGTATTGATGTCATTGGACAATCACAAGACCGGCACAGCCGGCGCATCCAACATCGACATCGCGACGCTGCGGGCGCGCTATCGCGACGAGCGCGACCGGCGTTTGCGGGCCGAGGGCAAGGCGCAATATGTCGAGGTGACCGGCGAATTCGGCCACTATCTCGACGACCCCTGGGCCGATCCCGGCTTCACGCGAAAGGCGATCAGCGAGGAGACGGAGGTCGTCGTTGTCGGTGGCGGTTTCGGTGGCCTGTTATGCGGCGCGCGCCTGCGCGAGGCCGGCATCGACGATTTCCGCATCGTGGAAAAGGCCGCGGATTTCGGCGGCACCTGGTACTGGAATCGCTATCCGGGGGCGGCCTGCGATACCGAGAGCTACATCTATCTGCCGCTGCTGGAAGAGACCGGCTACATGCCCGTGCGCAAATATGCACGCGCGCCCGAGATCTATGAGCACTCGCGCCGGATCGGCCGTCATTTCGGCCTCTACGAGCGCGCAATGTTTCAGACCGTCATCTCGCGGATGGAATGGCGAGAGGAGGAGGCGCGCTGGCTGGTGGAGACCGATCGCGGCGACAAGATCCGTGCGCGCTTCGTCATTCTCGCCGGTGGCCCGCTCAGCCTGCCGAAGCTGCCGGGCATTCCTGGCATCGAAATGTTCAAAGGCCACAGCTTTCACACCAGCCGCTGGGACTACGCTTACACCGGTGGCACCGCGGAAGGTGGCTTGAGCGGGCTCGCTGACAAGCGCGTCGGCATCATCGGCACTGGCGCGACCGCCGTGCAATGCGTGCCGCACCTCGGGCGTGCGGCCAAGGAACTCTACGTCTTCCAGCGCACGCCATCGGCGATCGGCGTGCGCGACGACCGTCCGACGGATGATACCTGGACCAACAGCCTGAAGCCCGGCTGGCAGCGCGAGCGCATGGACAATTTTACGGCGGTGATATCAGGCGAGCCGTTTGAGGAGGATCTGGTGCAGGACGGCTGGACCGGTCTGCTCGGCGAAATCCTGCTCGCGCCGCGCCGTCAGCCGGAGCCGGTTACCTCGCTCGAGCAGGCGCTCAAGGTAATCGAGCAGGCCGACTACCGGAAGATGGAAGAGATCCGCGCCCGCGTCGATGCCGTGGTGAAGGACCCCGCGGCGGCCGAAGCGCTAAAGCCCTGGTACAAGGCGTTCTGCAAGCGGCCGTGCTTCCACGACGAATATCTCGACACCTTCAATCGCCCCAACGTGCATCTCGTCGATACGAAGGGCCATGGCGTCGAGCGGATCGCGGAAAACGCCGTCGTCGTCGACGGCAAGGCTTATGAACTCGACTGCCTGATCTACGCCAGCGGTTTTGAGGTCGGCACCGATTATGCCCGCCGCATGGGATTTGAACTCCATGGCCGCGGCGGCCTCAGCCTGACCGAGCGCTGGCGCGAGGGCGTGAAGACAATGCACGGCTTTTACAGCCGCGACTTTCCCAACTGCTTTCTGATCGTCACCGTGCAGGCCGGCCAGAGCGCCAACTTCCCGCACATCATCGACGAGCAGTCGCGCCACATCGCCTATGTGATCAAGGAAGCACGCAAGCGCGGCGCGAGAACGCTGGAGCCGACGCTGGCTGCCGAGAACGCCTGGGTCGAGGAGGTCGTCAAGGCCGCGATCGGCCGGCAGACCTATCTCGCCGAATGCACGCCCGGCTATTACAACAACGAAGGCGTGTTCGATCCGATCGCCGCGCGCAACAGCCAGTATTGGCGCGGGCCGGTGGCGTTCCTGCGGCTGCTCGACAAGTGGCGCAAGGAGGGCAATCTGGAGGGGCTGGAATTGACTTATGTGACCGCTGCCGAGCCCGGCAGCTCTCCGGTGCCGGCTTGAGCGGCGTGCCCCCGACGCTCAGCGGCGCGACGCGGCTCTATGTCATCGTCGGCGATCCCATCGCCCAGGTGCGCTCGCCCGCAGGGCTCACGGCCGCTTTCGCCGCACGTGGTCATGACGGCATCCTCGTCCCCGTCCAGGTCGCGCCTGCCGACTTGTCCGATTTCCTTGCGGTGGCGACGCGGCTGAAAAATCTCGACGGCATCGTCGCAACCATCCCGCATAAGTTCGCCTGCTATCAGGCCTGCGCCAGCGCCACCGACCGCGCGCATTTTCTGCGCACCGTGAACCTGATGCGCCGCCGCGCGGATGGCGGCTGGCACGGCGACATGGTGGACGGGCTTGGCTTCGTCGGAGCGGCGCGTGCCAAGGGGATCGACCCTGAGGGGATGCGCTCGCTGCTGGTCGGTGCCGGCGGAGCGGGCTCGGCGATTGCGCTCGCGCTGGTCGAGGCCGGTGTCCGCGAGATTGCCGTTCACGACGCATCAGCTGCGCGGCGCGACGTGCTGATCGAACAACTCAACAGGCTCGGCAAGGGCCGCGCGCTAGCCGGCTCAGTCGATCCCACAGGTTTCGATTTCGTGGCCAACGCCACGCCCGCCGGCATGGGCGAAG
This sequence comes from Bradyrhizobium sp. UFLA05-153, assembly GCF_054185185.1. Lineage (NCBI taxonomy): Bacteria > Pseudomonadati > Pseudomonadota > Alphaproteobacteria > Hyphomicrobiales > Nitrobacteraceae > Bradyrhizobium > Bradyrhizobium sp. UFLA05-153. Next base: position 14,398 of record NZ_JBBIAM010000005.1, on the reverse strand, counting down.
GCGATCCGCTGCCGGTCGACGTCGCAAGGCTGGCGCCGTCGACCTATTGCGGCTGTGTCATCACCAAGCCGGAGGTTTCGCCCTTCATCGCAGCGGCGCGAAAGGTCGGCTGCGTCACGGCGACCGGCACCGACATGTATCAGCAGCACCAGAGCATCATGGTGGACTTTCTGCTCGGCGGATGACCTCGAGAATGTCAAGCGTCGAGCCGCGCGTTGTTTGCGCGCGGCGGGGGCTTGAGCGATCGGAGCTGGCGTAGGATCATGCCGTGAAGGCGGGCGAATGCCGGCCGTCGGTTGGTTGCGAGCAGGGCGCATGCCCCGAACAGAGGAACGAAAATGAACAGGGGCAGCATCATTGCAACGGCCGCGCTCGGCGCGATCGCACTGTTCGCACATCTCGGGGCGGCCGGCGCCGCGCAATGCGGCAACGGGCCCGGCGGCTTTGAAGGCTGGAAGCGCGCGTTCGGCGAGGAGGCCCGTGGCAAGGGCATCGGCGCGACCGGCATCGGCGCGTTGATGCAGACCAATTACGCGAGCGCGACCATTGCGGCCGATCGCAGCCAGCACAGTTTTTCGCTCTCGCTCGACCAATTTCTGGCCAAGCGCGGCGCCTCGACCATCGTGGCGCGCGGGCGCTCGCTGAAGCAGTCGCAGGCCGCCTTGTTCGCTTCGATCCAGCAGCGCTACGGCGTGCCGCCGGGGCCGTTGATCGCGATCTGGGGGATGGAGACCGGCTTTGGCAGCCAGCGCGGCAACCAGAACATGCTGTCCTCGATCGCGACGCTCGCCTATGACTGCCGCCGGCCGGAGTTCTTCACTGACCAGCTCTATGCTGCCCTGAAGCTGATTGATCGTGGCTCAATGTCGCCTGGGCAGCGCGGCTCCATGCATGGCGAGGTCGGCCAGACCCAGTTCATGCCCAAGAACATCCTGGCCTATGGTACCGGCAATCTCGATAACGCCGCCAATGCGCTGAGCTCGACCGCGAATTTCCTAAAGGCACATGGCTGGCGAGCAGGAGCCGGCTACCAGCCGGGCGAGCCTAACTTTGCGGCGATCGAAGCCTGGAATGCCGCCGGGGTCTACCAGAAGGCGATCGCGCTGATGGGGCGGCAGATCGATGGGGAGGGGGGGCGCTAAACATGATCCGGACCCGAAGGGCCGCGTTAGCGCAAAGTGCGCAGCGGTTTTCCGAAAAGATCATGCCAAATGAGCGCGCCCCGTCTCAATAGTGTGACGTCCGATAGGCGTCGAGCGCGTGCGCTGCAAAAACGCCGATGCTGCAAAGGGCGAGGAAGGCGGAGATCAGCTCGATCATAGCTCGTCCTCCCGCGGAGGCAGCGCGACGAGGTATTGGCCGCAGGAATAGTCCCAAATCAGGTCGAGGAAGAATTGCATGGTGGCCGTCCCTGTATGATTTTGACGGCCAGCATAATGGACAGTCTGTTTCGAGCGTGTTTCGTGGGTTCGGGGAAAGGGTTTCGTCGGAACCGTTCAGGACGCCGCAGGCGGCGCGGGCCCTCGCACACCCGTTAACCACGCTATCGCAGGTTGCATCGTCGGTTGGGAGCCCTTGCGGCTCTCCCGCGGAGATGGTCAGCTTGTTCCGGGGAAACGGCTGGGAGGACAATATGAAGAAATTGCTTTTCACGATCGCGCTGCTTGCGGGATTTTCAGCGACACCTGTGCTGGCGCAGCAATCCAAGGTCGGCGACTGGACCATCGAGAAGCGCTCGCAGGACACCCACTGCAACGCGAGCCGCGGCTACAAGGACAAGGACGACGAGAACCGCGACTATGTGATCGTGCTGTCCTACTCCGACAAGGCGATCGTCATCGTGATGATCTATGACGGCTGGGAGTGGGACAAGGTAGGCGAGATCTTGAAGGCCGATTTCGCTACTGACGACGCCGACATCATGAAGAGCGCCAAGTGGGAGGTCATGGACAAGACCACCGTGCGCGGCATCTTCGAATTCAACCAATCGATCCTCGACAAGCTGTCGAAGGCGAAGCGCCTCACCGTCGATTTCGAGGATGATGATGAGGACAGCATCGAGATGCAGATCCCGCACGCGGGCGAGGTGCTGGGCGCGCTGAAGTTCTGCGAGGAGAACAGGAAGTAGGGGCGAGGGCGGATTCGTCGCGTGATGTCATCGCCTGACCTCACGGCGCCGCAAAGGCACGCGGATGATTCCGTCTAGAATGACCTCGAAGGCCGCTCCCGCGTCAAGAAAAGCCGACATTGAGTGATCACATCAGGTTCATCCGCCTGGAGCTTCACTGGGCCATTGCCCGGGTGTTGCTTTTGCGAAGTCTGTCGAGGTCCTCATCAATCGATAGAGCCATGGGCGTATTGTACGGAGTCATCCGATACGTCTGCAAAGCTGGTGTGGCCGCAACCAGTGCGGGCCACGCTGCCTCCGCCTGGACGGAGTGGCCGGTACGGACCTGTGACGACAGCCAGATCGCCTTGCAGACGCCCAGCGCAGGTGTTCGATCCATACATTCGCGCGCATATCGCAGCGCATTTTCATAATCCTGCACGGAATAGCGCAGCCTTGCCGCTACGATGGCGTAATGCGGTGGGCGTAGCGGGCTCCAGGAGACCGCCTTCTCGAAGGCTTCAATAGCTGCTTGGGTTCGACCGGCATGGTGCTGTGCGACGGCGAGGGCGAGCCAATTGTCCGGATCGCCAGGGCCGAGTTGAGTCGCGCGCTCGGCCGCGCTCACTGCTGCTTCGGGGTTCTTGCTCGAGTCGATCGCGATGGACAGCACTCGCCACGAGCTGGCAAGCAGCGGATCCAGCGCAGTCGCGTGCTCGATATCAGCGATCGCCTGCGGCAAGTCCTGACGACTGAGCCCAGGATCGTGATGGCCAAAGATCAACAATGTCTTCGCCTGTCCGAGATGCGCCCATGCGGGGGCGTAGTTCGGATCAAGGCGGACCGCCTGTTCCAGCTCCTGCCGCGCCTGGCGAAGGCCCTCAGGACTCGGCGCAATAGTCAACGCGATCGCGCGCAGCACGCGCGCGTGCGCATCAAGCGAGGCTGGCGCACGGTTCCGTAACACGGTCCGGTCCGACTCGCGCACGGTTGCACCAAGTGAGGCGCTAATCCGCGAGATCAACGCCTCGGTAACGTCGGGCAAGTCGTGCGCGGTGGGCTCGAACCGGCCGCTCCAGACGATGCTACTGTCGCCGGAAGCGATCAGTTGCACGTTGAGCTGCAGCCGGTCGCCGCGCCTCTCCGCGCTGCCGTCCACGAGGTAGCGAGCGTGGGTCATCGCAGCGATCTGCGCCGGGGACAGGTTCTTGCCGCGAAGCTCGGCTGTGGCGAGGGTTGAGATGATATGCAGGTCGGGGTTGCGCGCAAGGTCGCTGGCAATCATGTAGGCTAATCCGTTGCCGTCCGGACTGCTTTCGCCAGAGGCGTTGAGCACGCGCAAAGGCAGAACTGCAACATCGGCCACCATCCTGTCGTGTGCGTCGCGGCGCCCGGGGGTTGCCCCGGGGAGTAGAAATTGCCAGGCCAGCACGATCGCCACTACCATCATCGCAATGGCGGCGGCCAAGCTATAGAAGCTCCGCACATCGCGCGGTGCCATGTCGGTCGCGTCGACGATCAGAAGGTAACCACGTCGTGGCATCGTCCGCACGACTTGCTGCCGGGTATCACCGAGGGTGCGCCGGATCTCGACCACGCATTGCACAAGCGAATCGTCGGTCACCGAAACGTCCGGCCAGACTCTCGCACTTAGATCGCGCTTTGTAACCAGCTCTCCGTGCCGGCGCGCCAGTTCGAGCAAAACTGCCAGAGCCTGAGGCCGCAGCTCAACGGCTTGGCCGTGCTGGTCAAACAACTGCGCCTGATCCAAATCGAGCGTATATCCGTTCAGCCGCAGGCAGGCCATGAGCATGCCTCCCACCATCCATCTTAGCGGACCAGCAAGTGCGCCTCAAGGCAACGGCAAACCCTGATTTCGTCTTTCATCGTCCTTTTTCGTCCTGTCTCACCACAGACCTGCGCTACGTTGACAATGAGGGCCGCTGCCCTGAGCCAGCGGTAACCCGAGAAGCTGCAACGCAACAAATAAACGGGCGCGGAGTGTCTCCGGAGCGAACAGCAGGGGGCAATCTCTTATTTTTTTTAAGGAGATTGCAAATGAGGAAGATATTTTCGATGGCTCCCATCACGGCGGCGACGCTGATCGTGCCGCTAGTCTGGCATTTCGTGGCGCACGCGCACGATCATAGTCGCCCCGAACTCAATAGCTGGTTCGAGAGCCTCAAAAGTGGCAAGGGGCCATGCTGTTCCGACACCGACGGCAAGGCGCTATCCGACATCGACTGGGAGGTGAGAGAGGGCCACTACCGCGTGCGCATCGAGCGCCAATGGTGGGACGTACCGGAGGCCGCCGTGATCAAGGAGCCGAACCGCGCCGGTAGGACAATGGTCTGGCCCGTCTACTATTGGGTGCTCGGCGGTAACCTGCGGCGCATCGAAATTCGTTGTTTCATGCCCGGGGTCATGATGTGACCGATTAGCGTTTTCGAACGAAAGCCTGTTCCACAACTGGTAGTCCATTGTTGCCGCTGATCCTTTGAACCCATGCGGGATTTCCGGGACTCAAGTGAAGTGGTTCACATGGTGCGTCCGTGGTCGGGCTGCGGTGCGTACGGAATTCGTGGAGGAAGTATCTCTAATCGAAGAGGTGACCCCATGAGAACCCAGTTCTTGATTGTGACCGTCGCTGCCGCCATCGGACTCGTGGCGACTAATCACGCAAATGCGTGCAGATTGCATCTTCCACCTTTTGAACTTGGGGACTTCCCGATCACCCGGCAGCACCAAGTAGCTCTGCTCGCAGCGGCCCAAGTGGAGGAGAGTACGGTAACGCCAACGCTAATGTTAGCTGGCATCCCCGGCGCCATGCTCGCGCACGATCACAATCGAGCCGATCTGTCGAAGTGGTTTGAGAGGCTCCATGACCGAAAGGGGGATTTGTGCTGCGATGGTAGCGAAGCGATGCATTTGTCGGAGGTGGACTGGGAGATTGACGGCAACCATTACCGCGTCCGCGTGCCGACAACGTCTAGGGGCTTCGAGCGCGCGATGGCCGGCGCCACTAACGTGGAAACCGAGTGGGTTTACGTACCCGACAAGGCCGTCATCGACGAACCGAACAGGGCTAACGTGACACTGGTCTGGCCGCTGTACGGCCCGATGGGTGTGAGCGTTCGCTGCTTCATGCCGGGAACGATGGCGTGAAGCGGACGGCTTGTGTTGCGATCCCGCAATCCTAATTGGCGCTTCGAGCTAGCGTGAACTCCATCTCGGCGACCTTCTGCTCGCCCACCCAGGTCTGGCAGTACCCAGGTGCCGGGAACGGCTTCCCAGTCGTCGTCGAGGCTGTAGCCGTGCAGCACAGTGCTGCCGATGGCCCAGCGCTCGGTGACATCGCTGCGAGAGAAGACCTCGCCCGTGCGCGGATTGCGCATGCCGCCGGGTGGGAAGATGGTGATGCTCCGGACCGGCACGAGCGCTCCATCCGGTTCGCCCGTGAGGCGATATTCATAGCCAAAGCGAATGCCCTTGCGCGCCGGAACCGTCGTGGTGCTCGGCGTGAATTGCCAGGCGACGCGATCGATCGTTCCACTCGGCGGTCCCGCTGATTTGTCGGTGGCGAGGACCCTGGCCTCGTAGATCCCGAACTGCGGGATGTCGGCGCCCGTGACCGTCGGCAACTCGGCAGAGCCCGCTTGCGAGAAGACTGCGAGCACGAGGGCTGCCGTCCACCAAACATATCCCCTCGTACGAAGAGCCCGCATTAATGCTGTCCACGGATTGCTAGATACCGAGCCTTTGTCGGGGCGATCAGGTTTCAAGTTCGGTGGAAATCGCAGGTTCTTCGCCGAGTTGCCAGCCGATGGCGGCAATACGTGACGTTACGATGCGGCATATTGCACATTAAGCTTGCGAAGGACCTGAACGCGTTACGGCGCACGATCGAGTCGCGAAATCGACAAGACTTGTCCGTTGGTGGCTGGAACAAACTTGTTGGCGACCAGCCCGGCGTCGCTTTCAGGCTCCAGCAGTGCGACGGCAAGGCCCGATAAGGGCTGATTGAATGGAATGAAGACATCGTCCGGCGTCAAAGCGATATCGGCCTTCTCCAGCGCAAAAGTCCCCTTGATGATCGCTCCGGCACCTGTGTCGTCGCCGCGCACATCTTCCTTCGCTCCCGAAGTAACGTCGGTTGCCCGATAGTGATCGCCTGGAACCACCGCAGCAGTCGCAACGAGCTGAAAGGTCAGGCCAGCCCGCTTGATCGCGTCGATGGCCCGGGTGTTGTCACGGCTGATGAGATAGCCGGCTGGTCGGGGGCGCGTCAGCGCCGGGTCGATCTTCAGCGCCGAGACCCACGTTACCGTGACGGGTTTATCCGCACCGGTCTTGGGATCGACGAACACCATCTCACGCGATTCCGGATGTCCATGCGCGACGACGACGACGGGCTTGTCGGACGTGGTGGCCTCGATTGAAGCCTGCTTCGACAACTGCATGAATGCGCCGGGATCCTTGGCCGCTAGTTGCAGGATGGCTTCGGCCGCAACGACATGCGTCTCGACCCGCCGCGCCAGATGCGCGCGCCCAAGCCCCACGCCGCGGGTTTCCAGCAGGAAGCTGACGGCATTGCGCAAGCCGGCGACGTTGCGCCCGGTATCCGGTCCGATCCCGCCCATCGCGACGGGCGAGTCGCGACGACTGCCGTCGGTCGTGTGATACCAGTCATGCGTCAGACCGTGCGTATCGAAGGCCTGCAGGATCGCCGGAAGGAAAAGCTGGGATTCGGCCTTCTCCAGGCTCGGCGGAAGATTGGGGACCGTGGCGTATTGGATCATCGCGTCGATGCGTTGGACGCCGCCGACTTTCTCGACCCAGCGGCCGCCCACGGTGAATTCGTGGCAATCCAGCACGAGTTGCGGATGGAATTGGTTGAACAGAGAGCCGATCGTCTGGATTTCCGGGGTTCGCAGCAGCGTATGATCCCGGTTGGGGTCCATGCCGTTCGCCAGTCCGCGGACAAACGCTTCAGCGCCATCCGGATTGGCACGCGGGACAATGATGACGTCGATCGCAGCGAGGAGATCGGCGAGATCGCCGGCGCCGAGGCGCTGCGCCAGAACCAGGGCCGCTTCACCGCCGGCAGGTTCATTGCCGTGCTGCTGGCCGATGATGAGAACCACCGGCTTCGCTCCATTGCCTAACGCGTTCTGATCGCGGGAGAAGAACAGAACGGGGAGCACGCGTGCTTGCTGGGAGCGGGCGCCAATCTCCATCCGCATGGCCGGCGACTTGGCCGCGAGCGCCTCCAGGAAGGCCATCAACTCGCTATGCGAGGTGAAATCCTGCTTTCGGGGCGCAAAGGCCGGCGTGGTGTGGTGCACCTCCGCATCGGGATAGCGCGCGGCGACCTCCGGAGCCTCCTGATCGACGGATGCGGGATTGAATCCCGCAAGCGACAAGGCGGAGGAGGCCAGAAAGACTGCGGCGGCGAACGAGCCGCGGACATAGCGCCGATAAAACATTGGTCACCCCCAGCGACATCGCAACTCTAAAGCAATTGCAGCAGCAGGGCGCCGGGTGATGCGCAGGATATTATCGGCGGTATCGCTGAATAAATTGAAGAATTTCGATGGCTGGGGAACCTGGATTCGAACCAAGACAAACAGAGTCAGAGTCTTAAATCACATATTGAAATTGTTGAATAAATTTCCTTCGTGTTGCGCCTTTGTCGCGCCTCCTGTATACTCCAGCACAATTCAGCAGGAGCGGGCCGATGTCCGTCAGGAAGCGGTTTTGGACGACAGAATCCGGCGAGACGCGCGAAGCCTATGTGGTTCAATATTCAATCCCTGAGCTGGATAGCCGAGGCAAGCGCAAGCGGGTCATCAAGACATTCGATCGCAAAAAGGATGCCGATACCTTCCACGCGCAGGTCCGGGTCGATCTGAGCAAAGGCACCCACGTTCCCGCGTCCAAAAGCCCCACGGTCGAAGCTGCCGGCCGGAACTGGATCGACGCATGCGCGGATCTGGAGCGCACCACGCGTGACGGGTACGAGCAGCACCTTCGGGACCACATCACCCCCTACCTCGGCGGCCTAAAGCTGTCCGCGCTCACCGTTGCCGTTGTGCGTGACTGGCAAGACAAGCTGCGGAAGGGCACGCCTGCCCCTGGCCAATCGGAAGGAGCGCCAAGGTCCGCCGATATGGTCAAGCGCGTAACAGGTTCTCTCGGATCGCTGCTCGCAGACGCTCAGGAACGGGGCAATGTCGGTCAAAATGTCGTGCGAAGCCTCAAGGCAAACCGGAAGCGGGGAAAGGAGCGCAAAGCCGAGCGCCGCGCCAAGGGGAAGTTGAAAGTGGGCGTCGACATTCCCGCTCCGTTGGAAATTGAGGCTTTGCTGCAAGCCGCCGAGGGCCGGTGGCGGCCATTCCTACTGGTGGCAATTCGTTGCGGACTGCGTGCGTCCGAGCTGCGCGGCCTCCGGTGGCAAGATGTCGATTTGAAACAGGGCGAACTTCACGTTCTCCGACGCGCCGACGCATACAATGACATTGGTCCACCCAAATCGGAGGCGGGCCAGCGGACGGTGCGGATTCCCCCAACCACCCTAAAGGCGCTCAAGGAATGGAAATTGAAGTGCCCGCCCGATGTGAACGGGACGCAGCATTTGGTGTTTCCCAATGGCTCGGGAAACGTCGAGTCTCACGCCAACATCATTACGCGTGGGCTCATTCCCACAATGGTGGCAGCCGGCGTGACCGCGCCGGTACTTGACCCCGAGGGAAAGCCCATCCGCGACGAGGCTGGAAAGCCAATGCTCACCGCCAAATACACGGGGCTGCACGCGCTGCGGCACTTCTTCGCGAGCTGGTGCATAAATCGCAAGGCGGACGGTGGCTTAGAGCTGCCGCTTAAGATCGTGAGCGAACGGCTTGGGCATTCGAACATCGCGATCACAGCCGATCTGTACGGCCACCTTTTCCCGCGCGCGGACGACTCGGCAGAACTCGCCGCGGCCGAAAGCAAGTTCGGATAGCTAACGTTTGATTAAGTTTTATCAGGCAGCATTGAACTAGAGTTGTTCTCTACGGGACCAGGGCGGGACGCCTAGCGGTCCTTTACGACAGCGGGACGCTGCCGGGAGCAAGCAAGCACACAGGTGCTCGCTTCCCGGTTTTTTCATGTCCGCGGCGAGCCTCGATGGAGTCTCGCTTTGAAAACCGAAACCCCGAAAGCCATCGCCGCGCCCGACGAGTTCGTTTGGGGCGCGAATGATATCGGCAAGTACCTCGGACGTTCCAAAGAAGCGACGTGGTTCATGCTTGAGCAGGGCAGGGTACCCGGCGCGAAGAAAGTCGCCGGCCGCTGGGGCATGCACGTCCCCACTTTTCTCGCCAGCTTTCAATCAACCAACGGGCCGCGCGCAAGCGCAGCCGCGTAACGACACAGGACCACCCCAACAATGAATCTCAAATACTACGAATTTCTGGACGCCCAAAGCGAGCAGGTGGATCCGGCAGTGAAAGCTGCACTTGCGCGTCGCGTCTCAAAGCTTCATCGCGACTTTCAGACGACAACCGCAAACGTCCGCGGTAACGCCGATCTGAGCGCGCCAGGCAAGCAGAAGGAAGGTCGGTCGATTCTCGCGAAACGCGCATGGGAACTGATCCGCGCCAACGCCATGGTACAGCGGCTCGTCGAGCGGCTCGACGAGAAGCGCGCAAGGATCCAACTCCCGGCAATCGACAGGACCGACGCGGCCGGCGCCGTGCTGCGCAGCCAGGTTCGCGATCGCCTCGCCGGCAAGTCCGCGAAGGAAATCCGGGCGTTGGCTCCCACAATGTCACTGCTCTACGCGACGGCGATCCTCGAAGCGCCCGAGCTGGTGGGCATTGATCAGGAAGCCATCGAAGCGGTGCGCGCCAGGGCCATTGATCTGGTGTGTCCGGGCAAGCCTGCCGAATTGGACGCGGAGCGCGACGCGGCGCGCTTGCTCCAAAACGCGACGACCGCTCTTTCCGACGCAGCCCGCGAGCTTGGCGATCTGCCCAATCGCCCCGCGCTCAACGATTTCATCAACCAGGCGGTCCCCGATCAGCGGCACATCGAAGCACAGGTACAGCGCGAGACGGCGCTCGCCGCGTAATCGCCACAACGTCGATAAGGAAGAATTTTCATGGTCAAGAAGTTAAACGCCGAAACCGCGGCGAAACAGGTAAGCGACGCATTGCAGCCGGCCACCGACTTCCGGATCCCATCCGGTCAGCCGAACGATCCGGGCCAGGCACCACCCACCCCGAAGCCCATGCCGACGCCGTTGGAAAAGGCCCTTGGCATCAATCAGGCTCGGAAGCAGCCATGAGCCCGGCGGAGCTTCGCGCAGAGCGCGACGCCGCGGGCGCGGCCTACGCCGAAGCGTTGGCCGCCTTTCACGACGCATGGGTGCGATTGGCCGCGGCGTTTCTGGACGCGTGGACCGTATTCCTGTCTAAGCGGTCGGAGGCTGATTTCGAAGAATGGCGGGCAGAGCGCGATTGGACTGCGCGGAAGTACGCGGCTTGGGGGCGAGGCGAAAGAGTATTAATCCGGATGAGATGCAGGCCGTAACGCAGGTTGTTGTAAGCTCCCCTTGCTACTTCATCGCGACCGAGTCTTTTCGAATGAACGTCAAAGCCGTTATGGCGAGAATTCTCGAAGCTGAGCTACTGGCACGCGGCGTAACGCTAGGGCCGTCCGACTGCGAACAGATTGTTGAGCGGATGGTAGAGCAAATCGGCGAGTTAGAACTGAAGCTGTCCGCGCGAGACAAGAAAAAGCCGTGAGGGGCTGGCAGCGGGCATTTGACGATCCGATTCCGATGCCTAACGGCCCGGAAGCTGCTCACGCTGCACGACGCAGCGACATTCATCACAAAGCTGCCGAAGCAAGAGCACGACGCGCCTGAATGGCTGGCCGCGATTGAAGCGCTGATGGTCGTTGTGGAGAGAGGCGGCCCGACGATGTTTGCGCACATCGGATTCATGCGTGCGCTGAATCGCGAGAAGAAGACCCAAGAGCTGAAGAGGCAGGCGAAGGCTTACAGGGTGGTGCGATGATCGCTGCTACACAAACACCCTTACCAATGGGATTTCGAGCAGACATTGAGAGAAGGATTCTTCTCGCGCTCTGAGTGAAACCAATAGTCGCCGTCCCGGAATACCGGGGCGGCTTCTTTTTTTGGGGCCGACGTGAACTGCTTCACATTGTTTTTTCGGACCGATCCTAGCAATGACGCGCTACTCGATTAGGACATTGGTCATGGCTATTGCACACGCGACTCCTCTAGTTCGCAGTTTCGACGGCTTGATCATTTTCGGATATGCGGCGTTTGCCGTTGTCGCACTGATCGCAATCTACTTCGCAGCAGGCGGACCAAGCTTCAATGCCGCTGCCCTTTCCCAGATGGATGTCATGCCCTGATGCGGCTGGCTTTGTGGACTTTCGGCTGCTCGCTTTTGATCGCAGTAAGCATATGGGCGCTCTTGGGCCCGCCAGACGCGGACGCGAGCAGCGCGCGTGTGGCTGTTGCGCGACCGCACGGGCCGTGAGCCTTCGAAGAGACCGGCCGCCGTGAGCCGGCCTTGTTCCTGGCTAAGGAACAAGGAATCCATTTGCCGAGCCGCTGCCGCGCGGGCAAACCGTGCTTCAGCAGGGGACAGCAAATGCAAACCAAGGCGCGCGAGTACATTGATTTTTGGGTCGAGAATAGCATTCATGCTGCTGAGCAGTACGGGACTCTCGGCTCTTCGCAGGACGTGGGCGAATTAGTCGTTCGCCTCATTGAGGGGGCGAAGGGTCAAGGCATTTCCCAAGAGGCCATGGAAAAGGAGGTCGGTGACTTGACGGAGTATGTCCGTGACAAGCTCGCGACCGCAAACACAGTCGAAAGGGATCGCCGCGAGTGAGCTAGGCCGGTGGGACCGTTCGCAGTTGCGACGGCTAAGCCAAGCAAAAATGAAAGAGGCCGCCAAATGAGGCGGCCTCATTCGTCTTGTTCCGGATGAAGCGCGACTTTTTCGGCCAGCAAATCAGCAATCAGCTTAGCTATCCCCTCGCTCGCCAACTGATCGGTGACGTGGGAGAGAAGGGCGCGGTAGTGCTCGATCTTCTCATTGAGTTCGTCGCACTTCTCGCACATTGCCGCCTCGTCGCGTCAATGTTCGGAAACCAACATTTTGTTGGGTTCTAAGGACTAGCAACTCGCGGCTTCGCTTGATGACATCTCGCATATATCAACATGCATCATGTCGTAATCTCTGACGGGACGAAAAACCCGTAACGGAAACCACATATTGCGCTCCCCTGATTATGCAGGCGGGAGCGCTATCGGTCTCTCAGCCACCGACGCCTTCAGGCAGAGCCTTGGCCGGTGATGCGGGGTAATAGTCCCTTTTGCTCGTCAGTTCCAATAAGTGTTCGTCTGAGACATTGGGCCGGCACGCAAAAACAGACCGCGAACAGATGACGTTTCTGTTACCCACTAAGGTCTATGAACAAAATTTGACAAAGCGAACGGGTCGCGGCGAAAAGGCGGCGCGTGTCCCTCGGGCAAATTAGGCCGCTGCCAAATTCAGCTTAGGCCACTGGGAGTTAAAATAGGCGAGTGCCAAATACCCCCTAGAAGAACAGAGCCGGAATCGAAAAGGGCCGTTGTAAGGCGGCCCCTGCCGGTTGCAATCTTGTTCGGGATGAAATGCCAGCCCCGGCAACCGGCAAATTATCGGTATCTGAATGCCAAGTGGATTCCGTACAACTACCGTGCGTAGCACTGTCCTAATTTGTGGATTTTCTGCCCCGAATTTCTAACATAAGCTAATCCCACGCGCGGCCCCGGAGGGGTGATGTCTTACGACAAAGAAGCGTTGGCGCGATACATCGCGTCTCGGCAGGATCATAGACGAACTGTAGACGAGCTAACCAGCGGAATGCTGAGTCGCTCCCGGCAGCAACTTGCGCTCTCATATGAACTCCTGAAGATCGAATTGCCCTACCTCTGGCATCCTGAGCCTCCGAAAGAGAGTCGCCCGGTGCTAATTCGCTCGCCATCGGGAACAATAGTGTGAGTTGGTGATCTGGCGTTTCGCCTCGACAACGCAACGCCGACACAAAAGGCCTCAGCTGGCTTCAGCCCCGGAGCTGAGGCCTTTTCATTTGCGCTGCTAAGAACTGGGGACAACTGGCAGTTCGTGGCCCTCTCTGTTCAAAAGCGAACGTTCCGCACTGGAGCCTTCGGTTAGTTTTGATCCGCAGGGCGCGGGCACCGCGTGCGTTCAGCCCAAAAGGACCGCTGGCCAATATCCGGGTGCGACGCCGGGGCCAGTGGCTCCCTAGGGCCCGACCTCTTTCAGCAGCCGCACATAGGTCGCGCTCTCGTGCAGCTCGAGCCAGCCGCGCTCGACCGCGTGTTTGATGCCGGCGCCGAACTCCGGCCCGCTGGCCTTCAGCGCGTAGAGGAACGGCGCGTTGATCTTCTCGATATGGATGCGGCCGTCCTGGACGGCTTCGATGCCGGTGGCGAGCTCGACCAGCTTGCGGGCGCTGTTTCCGGGTTGGCGAAGGGGCGTTCGGCGGTGAGCTTCATGAACCAGCCCTAGCGCGATTCGGGCCTTGCTCGCTCATGGGGCTGGGTTGCATATACTTCCCGATGACAAATAGATGCGAACAGTTCTAAGTCGCTCATTCGCCCGGCCGTAAGCCGAGCGAGGGGGAGCTTGGATGGAAGAGTACAGGGCCAATTGCTCGGGCCTGATGGGCAGATCGTGCAGCGGGTCAATATCATCTGCGCAGACGAGGACACGGCTAAAAAGCGAGCCCAGCAACTTGCGGAGATTGCACTGTCGAGCTTTGGCAGGGAGCCCGCAAGATCGCGGTATATTCAGCGCGCCATTGAACCAGAGCGGGTAGTTATCGCTTAACCCATTGTCACCGGCTTATTCCAGTTGAAGTCCGGCCGGACATCCGCGCCGTGCCTACCGCACTTCTGGCAAACAAAGCGAGGCTCGATGTCCGACAGCCTCACGTGGTCGGCCCAGCGATCGGCAATAAGCGTCACCAAATGGCTGCAACGGTAGTCCGCGCAGTAGACCAGGACGCCGTGCACGCCCATCTCGCGCATCTCACCGAAGGTGATCTTGACCGGGCGGTGACCAGGCGGTGTGCGGTTCTCGCGGCGGACAGGTCTGCGCATGCCGCGATCAAAGCGGCAACGTGCGCGTTCCAGCCGATCGTGATCACCGATTCCAGGCCATCGTGATCACCCATTCCAGAGCATCGTGATCACCATTT